>JACQFU010000211.1 GCA_016199905.1 Candidatus Wallbacteria bacterium | reverse complement strand
TCGCTGTTGCCGATGTTGTACGCCTCGGCAACCTTGCCCTTCAGCAACACCGTGAAAAAACCCACGGTGGCGTCGGCCAGGTAGCAGAAGGCCCGCAGGGCGCTGCCATCGCTCTGCAGGAGGATGTCGCGGCCTTGCACGATGTCGGCGACAAAGTCGGCAAAGACTCTGCCGTCGTCCAGGCGCATGCCGGGCCCGTAAGTATGAAAGGGCCGCACGATTCTGACCGGAACGCCAAATTGGTGGTGCCAGGCCACGCACATGGTCTCGGCCATGCGCTTACTTTCGGCATAGCAGGAGCGCACAGCCGTCGGGTCCACATAGCCACGGGCGGTCTCACCGATGAGACCGGCCGGTTCCGCGGGTTGGCCGTACACCTCGCCGCTGCTGAAGAAAAGGAAATGGCCGGCGCTGCAGTCGCGCGCCAGGTCCAGCAGGTTGGCGGTGCCAATCACGTTGGGCTTGAGGGTCCCCACGGGGTCGGGATCGTAGAACTTGGGGCTGGCCTGGCTAGCCGCATGGATGATGACGTCGGCGCTCAGGGCCGGCGGCAGGGGAAGGCCCAGATCCTGGGTCTGGAATCGCAAGTCGTCCCTGCCGGCGTAAGCCGCGAAGCGTGCGGCGGCCCTGGCTGTGTCCCGTACCAGCGCCAGCACCCGGATTCCGGCGGCGTGTGTCTCGTTCAAGTAGAGCAGGGTCTCGACCATGTAAGCCGGAAGAAAGCCGTTGGCCCCGGTGACCATGACAGTCTTGCCGAAGAGCTGCTGCCAGGGCAAATCTGCAGCCGTGATGGCCGCCAGATCCGCCTCGACGATCCTGTGGCGCCGGACAGCGGTCACTGGATCAGCGACCCTGGTCCTGGCGCCGGTCCGCAGCCGGAGCAAAATTGATCAGCTCCTGCTCGAACACGGCAAAGCCCTGGCGGACCTGGGCATGCGTTGCCGCGACGTACTCACCGATGATGCCGATGAACAGCAACTGGATGCCGGAGAAGAAGAAGACCGCCACCAGCAGAGTGACGATGCCCTGCGGGACGCCTTTCTGGGGAAAGAAGATCGCAGCCACCACGGACAAGACCGCCAGGAACAGGCTGGCCCCGGCGAGGAAGATGCCGGCGAACACGCTCAGACGCATGGGCAGGTTGGTGAATGAGATGAGCCCGTTGATGGCCTGGTCGTAGAGCTGGAAGAGGTTTGCGCCGGACTTGCCGTGCCGTCGGACCCCCCAGTCGTAGGGGATGCCGACCGACTTGAACCCAACGTTGGCGATCATGCCTCGCAGGTAGGGGAAGTAGTCCTTGAAATGGCGTAGCGCCTCGACCACCTGGCGATCCAGCAGCTGGAACTCGCCGGCGTCGGTGGGGATGTTGATGTTTGCGCTGAACTGGACCAGCCGGTAAAAGAGGCTTCGCGCCGACCGCATGAGGAACGATTCCTTGCGGTTCTTTCGGATTCCGAAAACCACCTTGTAGCCCTCTTCCCAGCGGGCCACGAAGTCGACGAGCAGCGCAGGGGGGTCCTGCAGATCCACCGCCAGCATGGCCAGCACGGCGTCGCCCCGGGTCTTCATCAACGCATTGAACATGGAACGGAATGCTCCGTAGTTCCTGGAGTTGACGATGACTTTCACGTGGGGGTCGCGGGCGGCGATTTCGCGCAGCACGGCAACGGTGTCATCGGTGGAGCAATTGTCGGAAAAGACGTGTTCCCACTCGTAGCCGGACAGGCTCTCATCGAAGACTCTCTTGACGGCCAAGTAGCATTCGTTGACACTCCGCTCTTCGTTGTAGCAGGGCGACACGATCGAGATCAGGCGCTTGGCGGGCATGGGGTTCCGTGGGACAACAAAGGGACGGTCGGGGTCGTGATGGGTCCGGCGCGAACGCTGCCGGCGGGGAGCAGACTAACATGTCTGCCCGTTGGCCGGGCGCACCTAGGGCTTGATCTTGTCGGATTTCGGATGGACGGCAACAATCATGTTCCGCCGCAGTTCTTCGCGAGGAAGGAAAGGCGAAAGGTCCTCGAGCGGCGGGGAGACGATCGTCCCGTCGGCTTGAACGGAGAGCCCCAGCTTCGGAACGAACAACTGCTCCGGATGCATGAACACTTCGCAGATCACGGGCCCTGTGGCCCGTTGAACTTGCGGAACGACTTCGTCGAAATCCTTCCAAGTGCGAATCTGATACGCAGGAAATCCGAAGGCCTTCGCGAGCGCGGAGTAGTCGGGGCAACTCACGCCTGAGCTCCGATCCGTCCCGGTGTACCGCCCCTGGCAGATCGCTTTCTGGGTGTGCTTGATCATCAAGTATCCATCGTTGTTGAAGATGACCAGCTTGATCGGCAATCGATGGTGGGCCACGGTCTGGAGCTCTTGCAGGTTCATCATCATGCCGCCGTCGCAATTCAAGCAGAGCACTTCGCCCCGGTTCCGCGCGAAAGACGCGCCGATGGCTCCCGGCAGCCCGTAGCCCATCTCGCCCAGCCCCGTCGACGTCATCAGCCTCTGGCCGGCGTGTAGCTTGAGCACCTGATGACCGCTGAGCAATGCGGTTCCCATATCGGTCACGACGACTTGATCCGCCTTCAGATGTGCGATCAGCCGGTCCATGAAACGGTACGAATTGATGAAGTCGCCTGAATCGGCGTGCTCGGGTCCAACCCAAGGGTAGCGTTCCCTGTAATCGTCGCACTGGTCCGTCCAGTCCCGGGGCGCCGTTGCAGGCCTCGTCTTCAAGTAGGCGAGCGAGGCGTCGAGGAACTCCCTGGCATCGGCTCCGATCGACAGGGCGTACCTCTCCTCGTACTTCTGCAATTCATCCGTGTCGATGTCGACGACGACGACTTTCGCGCCTCGCGCCAGCTCGGTGACGTCGTAGCCCACCTGCGGGATCGCCAGCCGCGTGCCGATGGTCAGCAGGCAGTCGCAGTTCTGCAAGATGAAGTTCGCAGCGCGCTGGCCGTACACACCGGCCCGGCCGTAGAGGCGCGGGTGGTCGGAATCGACCATGTCGATCCCTGCCCAGGAGACCAACGCGGGCAGATTCGTCCGATCCAGCAGAGGCCCGATCCGGTCCTGGGCGCCGGCCAGCCGGATGCCGTGACCCAGCCACAGAAGCGGCCGCCGGGCTGCGGTCATCAACTCCCATGCGCCGGCAACGGCCTTCTGCAGCTCCTCTCCGCGGAGCCTCTTCACGTCGACGGGGAGCTCCTTCGGATCGAATTCCGGAAGCCCATCGAGCTCCACGAGTGTGGACTGAACGTTCATGGGCACGTCGATCCAGCAAGGTCCCGGCCGACCCGTGCTCGCCAGGCAATAGGCCTTCTGCAGTTCGTAGAGAATGCGCCGAGGATCCATGACTCGGACGGCGTACTTGGTCACCTTCTCGACCATCGCAATGCTGTCGAATCCCTGGACACCCCACATTCGGAGCCGGTTGCCAGGGTGCGTGTGCTTGGAGTTTTCGTTGGATGAGACGACCAGGCAAGGCACGGAATCGGCCCAGGCGCTGACGACTCCGGTGACGCCATTCAAGGACCCGGCGCCGGTCGTCAGCAACGCAGCCGTGATCGTTCCGCTGGTGCGGTAGTACGTCTGAAGGGCCATCGTGGCCGCCTGCTCGTGATGGACGCAAACGATCTCGGTGAAGCCAAGTGTCTGGATCTGATCGAAAATGTGGGCGTTCCCGGACCCGATGATTCCAAAAGCATGCTTCATGCCCTTGGACTTGAAAAACTCCGCGATCACTCGCGAGACAGGCTGTTGCATGACTTCCTTTGGTCACTGGATCAACTCGGCGCCACCGAGTGTCACCAGACTCTCCATTTCGCGTCTCCGCGATTCCATTGCTCGTTGAGGAGCAGGTACTCGCGCATCGTGTCCATCGGTTGCCAAAAGCCCCGGTGGGGCCAGACCATGAGCTGGCGATCCTTGGCCAGTCTTCGCATCGGTTCACGCTCGAACGTCAGCGTCGAGTCGCCCTCCAGGTAATTCCAGATTCGCTTGCTGTCGAAGACGAAGAACCCGCCATTGACCAGCCCCGCGCCCTCCGGCGGCTTCTCGTCGAACTCGGTCACCTGCCCATCCGGTCCTGCGGAGATCTCGCCGAAGCGGCCGCCGGGGAACACGCCCGTCACAGTAGCTGCTTTACCGTGCTGCAGGTGGAAATCGAGCAACTCGCGCAGGTCGACGTTCGACACCCCGTCTCCATACGTCATCATGAAGGCATCCGAATTCTCGAGGTACTTCCGTACTCGCACTAACCGCCCGCCCGTCATGGTCTCCTCCCCTGTCTCGGCGAGCGTCACTTCCCAATCGTCCAGGATCGTCGTGCCCAGCAGCTCCGTGTCGCCTCTGGCGAGGCTCACTCGCACGTCTTGCCTCACGGCACGGTAGTTCAAGAAGTACTCCTTGATGCTCCAACCCTTGAACCCGAGGCAGAGAATGAAGTTGTTGAACCCGTGATGCGCATAGATCTTCATGATGTGCCAGAGGATCGGGTTCCCGCCTATCGGCACCATCGGTTTGGGCACAAGGTCGCTGACGTCGCGAATACGCGTCCCCTTTCCGCCGCAAAGAATGACGACCGGAATTGCCATTTTTGCCTCGCATACGCTTCGAGCCCGCCCGCCTGGGACCTCGTGATCTCCCTGCAGGGGCTGGCTCAAGCGCACTCACGCATCCTTGTTCATTCGGCAGTCTTCGGCAGGCCCGAACACGCGCGGTTCCAGCGGATGGTCTTGTCGATTGCCGGCTCCAACGGAGTCGTGATCGAGACTCTCAGCGTCTTCATCGCCAACGTCACGTCCGGAACTAGAATGGACCGCTGGTTGGCGTTCGATTCCGACGTATGCAAACGGACTCCGGGATTGGGTATGAATCGCTCCGAGATCAACCGGGCCACGCGCTCCAGCGTGATGCCCTCCGGATTCCCCACATTGTAGCTCGCACCTGGAGTGCCGCTCGTCAGGATCTTCAGCAACCACACGGCCATGTCGCTGCCGTACATGTAACTCCGCACCGTTTGCCCGTCTCCCAGCACCCGGATGTCATTCCCCAGCAGCGCATCGCGGATGAAGTTGTTGATGGCCCACGGCGTTTCCAGCGACTGGTAGGGGCCGATGAATGCAAAAGGACGGGCCGTCACGATCGGCAGACGCTGCTGGCTGCGGGCGGCGGCGCAGTAAGTCTCCGCGAAACGCTTGGCCTCTACATAGGCCGAGGAAACCGTCCCGAACGCCGACGAACCCGCAAACACCTCCGGCATACGTTCCAGGTTCAAGGGCTGGGCGCCGTTCACCAACCCGGAGCTGATCTGCAGGAATTTCTTGAAGTTCGAGCACCTGTCGAGCCCGCGAATCACCGCCACAGTGCCATCGGCGATCACCGTCATCGTCTCAACCGGATTCGTTGAATGGAACCGGCTATCCGGGGTCGAAGCGGCATGCACCAGCCAGTTCGTTTCCGAAGGCAGGTCGTAGATGTTGCGAACATCGGCGCGGATGAGACGAAAATCCGGACGATTGCCCAGATGCGGATAGACGACCTTGAACCGGTCCACGCTCCGAGAAAGCAGGGCCACCTTCAGCTTGAAGCCGAAATCGTCATTGAGGCACGCGAGCGTCTCTGCCAGCCAGGTTCCTACGAACCCCGTGCCGCCGGTGACAAGAATGGTGTCGCCCATCAGCGGGGCCAGTTCGCTGTCCTGACCCGCTAGGGCCGTCTGGCAGTCCGCACGGACGTCTCGTATCGCCTGCAAGCTCATCGAGCACCCGTCAGTTTCTTGGAGAGGTCGCTTGCGACTTCGATGATGATGTCCTCCTGGCCAGCGACGATCTTGCGGCGTCCGAGCTCGAAGAAGATGTCGCGGGGGTCCACCTTGAACTGCTGCGCCGCTCTCACGACAGGTTTCAGGAAGCCGGAGAAGACCCCCGAAAGACCGCTCACCACGCTCACCGAGCTGATCGTGGGGACGACCTTCATCAGCTCCTTCTCAGCCAGATCCGCTGCGTCCAGGACTTTGTAGAGATCGATCCCCGTCTTGTAACCGAGCCGTTCGAGAACGGCGATGAGCACTTCCAACTGGGCGTTTCCGGCCCCCGCCCCGAAGCCGCGCGCCGTCCCGTCCAGCATCTCCGCGCCGGCGTCGGCTGCTGCAACCGAATTGGCTATTGCCATGCCCAAGTTGTTGTGGGCGTGGAACCCGACCGGGACCGAAAGGGCCGACCTCAAGGTCTTGACCCGCTCCGTAACGTCCTCCGGGAGATAGTGCCCGGAGGAATCCATGAAGATGAAACCCTCCGCGCCATACGACTCCATCTTCTGCGCCTCTTCGGCCAGCATTTCCTTCGAGGCCATGTGAGACATCATCAACACGCCGTAGACGGTTCTCCCTTTCTCCCGCGCATATCCGATGTGCCGTTCCGTGATGTCGGCCTCGGTACAGTGAGCTGCGACCCGGACGACGTCGACGCCCGCCTCGATGGCGGGCTTCAAATCCTTTTCGATGGTCGCGAAACCCGGAATCATGTGAACGCCGAGCTTCGAATGCGGAAGATGCTCTCGCGCCGTCTTCAGCAGGTCCCCATCTGTGGCCGAGGACTCCCCGAGTTGAAGCGACGAAGCGCCGATCCCGTTCCCGTGACCCACCTCGACGATTGGAACTCCTGCGGCGTCGACGGCGTCGCAATAGGCGGCCACCTGCTTCACCGTCAAGGAATGTTGAACAGCGTGATTGCCGTCTCTGAGACTGGGATCGCTGATCAAAATGCTGCGCATCGGCTCTTGCTCCTACACGGACTGAACCGGCCTGCGGAGGTTCCTGGCAAACTCCTCGGCCGTGGCAATGGCCGCGCAGTTGATGATGTCGAGGTTCCCGGCGTAAGACGGCAGATAGTCGCCCAGGCCGCTGACCCTGACCATTGTCACGATGCGGCCGTTCTCTATGAGCGGACCGACAATCACCTGATAGCCGGGGACATAGGCTTGGACCATCTCGAGCACCTTTTTCAGGGCCTCTTGAAGACCGGGAATGTTGGGATTCTCCACCTTTGCCAAGATCGTCGTCTGCATGTTGATGCAGGGTTGCGCAGGATTCAGATTCAAAATGGCCTTGGCTCGATGGCTGCCGGAAAACGCCTTGATTCCTTTTTCGGTTGTGTGAATGTACTCGTCGAGGTTGCGGCGAGTAGCCGGCCCCGCGCTCCGCGAGGCGATGCTGGAGACGACCTCGATGTAGTCGATCTCCGCTTGCGACAATTGTAGCGCGTGAGCGATCGGCAGCGACGCCTGCCCGCCGCACGTGATCATGTTGACGTTGGAGGCCTCCAGACAGTCGCGCATGTTGACCGATGGAACGCACATCCGACCCACCTGTGCCGGCGTCAGGTCGATGGCGATTTTCCCCATCCGCTCGAGTATCGGGGCGTGTTGTCTGTGGTCGGAAGCCGACGTCGCGTCGAAAACAAGCTCACAGCATCCGGGATGCTTCTCGATGTAGGAAATGCTCTCGCTGGAAACCGTGACACCGAGACTCATGGCCTTGGCCATTCCCGGCGACGAAAGATTGCGGCCGACGAACGCCCCGCATTGTAGGTACTCCGAGCGCAAAACTTTGATCAGGAGGTCGGTCCCGATGTTCCCGCTGCCGAGGATGGCAACTCTCAGCTTGTCAAAACTCGGCTTGCCTGGAACTGCTGCGACCTGGATTTCCATTGGGCGACTATGATTCCTTCCCCCGGCCCCGGAGGCCGTTCCATAGTAGCACACCACGATCGATTCGCGGCCCGCCCAGCCAGGCCAGGCACCGGGATTCGAGGACGCCTCACGACGCTCGCGCCCCGGCGGCCGTGGTCTCGACGTACTCGATCTGCTTCTCCGTCAGCTCGATCATCCGCCCCGCTCCGGACGAGCAGAGACTCCCTCGATACCACTCGGCCGTGAGCTCCAACGCCCGATCGAGCTCCAGCCTGGGGCGCCAACCCAGCAGCGCGCGCGCCCGGCTGGAGTCGAGCTTGAGTTGCCGCGCCTCGTGAGGTGCCGGACCGGCTTGCGCACCCCGCCAGCTTCCTTTCCCCCAGGCGCGGAAGAACCGGTCGGCCAGCTCGGCCACCGTGAAGGTCGCAGCCTCCGGCGGTCCGAAGTTCCAGGCGCTCTCGAACTCGCGCTGCCCTTCCAGGAGCCGCTCGGCGAGCATCAGGTACCCGTGAAGCACGTCCAGCACGTGCTGCCAGGGTCGGACCGATCCGGGATTGCGCAATGTCAGCGGCAACCCGTCCAGAACCGCCCGCGCGGCGTCCGGAATGATGCGGTTGGCGGCCCAGTCTCCTCCGCCGAAAACGTTTCCGGCCCTGGCCGAAGCGATGGCGAGCTTGCGCTCCCGGTTCGCCCCGAACGACCGGCGATAGGCTGCGGTGACGATCTCGGCGCATCCCTTGCTCGCGCTGTACGGGTCGTGTCCGCCAAGCGCTTCGTCCTCGCGATATCCCCAGAGCCACTCGCGGTTTTCGTAGCACTTGTCGCTGGTGATGACGACAACGCTCTCGACGGAGGGGCATGACCTCGCCGCCTCCAGAACGTGGGCTGTCCCCATCACGTTCGTGGCAAATGTTCCCACGGGATCTTCGAAAGACTTCAAGACGATGGGCTGAGCCGCGAGATGGAAAACCAGGTTGGGTCCGGCGCCTTCGAATGCGGCGCGGACGGCATCCAGGTTCCGGAGGTCGCCTATCAGCGACCTGCACCGCGCGCCGACATCGCAGGCCTCGAAGAAGCTCGGTGGCCCCTCCGCCGGCAGGGAGAACCCCGCGACCTTTGCTCCCAGGGCGAGAAGCCACGATGTCAACCATCCGCCCTTGAATCCCGTATGCCCCGTGACGAGCACCGGCCGCCCTCTCCAGAGGTCCCGATTCAACATCCGACTCCATCCCGGTTTCTTACGAAGACCCTGTTCATCCGTTGCCTCTGAGTGCCTCGCGCCCCGTCGAGACCCAGGGGCCCCTCCCGGCAGGCAGCGGAAGTTCCGGGGACTCTACCACCCGGCCGAAATTCGTGTCCAGCGCAGGCACACGAGCGCCCTTGGAACTTGACTTTCCCTCGAGCGCGGCCTGACCATTGCCCGTCGTGAGCAGGAGCAAGGTATGCTCCTCACGGCCTTGGCTGGAACGGGACGAGCGGGCCGCGATCCCGCCGCAATCCCGGGAGAAGTACGCATGAATCCGCCCCGCCCCAAGGAGTCAACCGTAGTAACGGCGGCGCGAGACGCCGTCCTCGAGGCAACGCGCAAGTACTACGAGCTGCGCTACGGTCCCAAACAGGAGTTCAGGCCAAGCACCACGGATATCCCCTACGCCGGCAGGGTCTTCGACGAGCGCGAGATGCTCAATCTCGTGGAATCGTCCCTCGACATGTGGCTGACGGCGGGGCGCTTCGCCGACGCTTTCGAGCGGTCCTTCGCCCAGCGGCTCGACCGCAAGTACGCCGTGCTGGTCAACTCGGGGTCTTCGGCCAACCTCGTTGCGGTCAGCGCCCTCACGTCTTCCAAACTCGGGGAACGCCGCCTGAAACCGGGCGATGAGGTCCTCACCGTGGCCGCCGGTTTTCCCAGCACCGTGGCCCCCATCGTCCAGGTCGGGGCGATCCCGGTCTTCCTGGACGTCGATCTCGCCACGGGCAACGTGCTCTCCGATCGGCTCGAGGCGGCTGTCAGCCCGCGTACGCGAGCCATCATGCTGGCGCACACGCTAGGCAACCCCTTCGATCTCGACCAGGTCTCGGCGCTGGCAAAGTCGCACGACCTGTGGCTGATCGAAGACAACTGCGACGCCCTGGGAAGCCGTTACAAAGGCCGGATGACGGCGACCTTCGGAGATCTGGCGACCTCGAGCTTCTATCCGCCGCACCACATCACGATGGGAGAGGGCGGCGCGGTGGTCACGAGCAACAGCCTTCTCAAGACCCTGGCGGAGTCGTTCCGCGACTGGGGCCGGGACTGCTGGTGCGCCCCCGGCGCGTCGAACACGTGCGGCAAGCGCTTCGACTGGGAGCTCGGCGACCTTCCCCTCGGCTACGACCACAAGTATATTTACTCTCACCTCGGATACAACCTAAAGGCTACTGACATGCAGGCGGCGGTGGGCCTCGCGCAGCTCGAAAAGCTGGATGGTTTTGTCTCCGCTCGCCGGGACAACTGGAGCTACTTCCGCGAGCGGCTGAATCGATACTCGGAATCTCTGCTGCTGCCGGAGCCGACGCCGGGGAGCGAGCCCAGCTGGTTCGGCTTCCTGATTTCCGTCCGGGCCTCGGCGCCCTTCTCGCGCGCGGCACTGGTGAAGCACCTCGAAGCCCGCAAGATCGCCACTCGCATGCTCTTCGGCGGCAACCTGTTGAGACAGCCAGGATTTCGAGATGTCCGGCACCGCGTGGTCGGATCGCTCGAGAACACGGACGCCCTTCTCGATCGCGGATTCTGGATCGGCGTCTACCCCGGACTGACGACCGCCATGCGCGAATATGTCGCCGATTCTTTCGACGCCTTCTTCCGCGACCTTGGCTCGCCTGTTCGAGCGGGCGCGTGAAAAGCGAACAGGCGCGCCGCAGCAACCGCCCGAAGGATTCCCAGGCGAGGTCATGGCTTGGGCCACGCCCTGGCCGCCCCCTACGCCGTCAGCGGGAACTTGCGCTGCCGCCGTCGTGGGGCGCCTCGTTGAGGGACCAGTCGTAAGACAGAAACCGAACCGAGAAGCCGCCCGCGCGAATGGCCTGGCCGATCGCGGCGGGACTGAACTTCGCCAGGAAGGCCGCGGCTGCCGCCTGCTTGCCCGAGAGGCCCGCGAAGCTGCCGCCGGGGGCATAGGCTGCGATGAAGTCCGGCGTGAACCAGTCGAAGATCTGGGAAGCCTCGATGGACTTGGCGGATGCATCCACTCGGTTGCGCGAGGCGCTCGCGGCGAACCTGCGGGCGCCGTCCTCGAGCTGGGCGTCCAGGCGATCGCCCAGGTAGGGTTCGGCCCTCAGCTCGGGGCAGCTGATCGAGGCGCAGTTGATTGCCGCGTGCAGGCGCGGGTCGGCGAACTGCTTTCGCAGGATCTCGTGCTCGATCTGGTTGAGCGTCACGGGCTTGCCGGCCGCGGTGAACGTGATGCGATCCCATACACCGGCGATCTGGCGGATGCTGCTCTTGGGATACAGAGAGAACCAGCTTCCCTCGATCGGATAGTGATCCACGACGACCTTCAACGTGAAGGCATTGTAGGCATTGATCCAGAAGGCAAATCGATCCTCTCGCTTCCAGGCGGCGAGCTCCCCGGGCGGCACGGTCCCGAGGGCTGACGTGTAGGAATCGAGCCGCGCGCGATTGGCCTTGAGCCCGGCGTAGTCGACGAGCCCCTCCCGGACGTGAGCGGCCAACACCTGACCGAACAGGCCGTGGGTTCGATCGAAGTCCGCTCCGACGGCCAGGCCAGGAAGCAGGAGCAAGCCCAGCAGGTAGAGAAGCGCGGAGGCGAAGAGGCTGCGAAGAACGATCCGTTTCATGAGGTCGGCGGTCTCCTTCCATGTCGATGAGGAGTGATCGAGAACAGGTTACACGCGCGGAAGGCATTGGGGGGCACTACAGCCGCAATCGAACCAGCGGTCTAGAGGGGCTGAGCGCCTGGACGGTTTCGAACCCCTGCTCCTGAAAGAACTTGATCGGGCCCATCCACGTGAACGCCGCGGGAAGGTTCTTGCCGTCCTTGGTCGGAGTCACGGGATAACCCTCGACGATCCGTGCCCCGTTACGGCGGCAGGCCTCGATTGCAGCTTGGAGCAGACGGCGACCGAGCCCGCGACCTCGGTTCCTTGCCGGGATTCTGTTACCGGCTACGGGCTACCGGCTACCGGCTACGGGCTACCGGCTACCGGCTACGGGCTACCGGCTACGGGCTACGGGCTACCGGCTACGGGCTACGGGCTACCGGCTACCGGCTACCGGCTACCGGCTACCGGTTGCCTGTTACCGGTTACCTGTTGTCTTGGCCTCTCATCGCACTCACCGCCCCCCGCTCTCCCGGTACCGCGCCGCGACGTCGTAGTACAGCAGCACCTGCGCCGCACCGCAAAGCGCCGCGTACGGGATGAAGAACAGCAGGTGGGCCAGGTCGCTGTTGACGTCGGCCACGATCGTGAACTGCGAGTAGAGCATCGGCAAGGGCAGCGTCGCCAGCGAGAAGAGCAGGACGCGCCCCCAGCAGCGCGAGAAGAGTCGTCCGGCTCGACGGCAGGCCGACCAGCCGCGGATTCCCTCCGTCGCGCAGCACATGGTCGAAAGGCTGTGTCGCAGCGCCAGGTACGCGAAAACGATCGCCGCGACGATCCCCAGCACGGGTATCGCCGCCTCCGCCCGGCTTCCGAAGAGCGCCGGCAACCCGATCGCGGCTGCCAAGGCCACTACCACCGGGGCGAGCGCGACGAACAAGTAGGTGAGCAGCGTAGCGCCGAGTGCAGCCAGCCGGCCGGCGCCGAAGGCCAGCCCTGCGCCGAGGCTAACCGGGCTTCCGAGGTAGATTCGGCTTACGGCCCAGGCCTGCAGGCTCGCCGTGAGGGCCATCAGAAGCAAACCCAAGGGCTGCTCGAAGGCCGGGTAGAGCTGCTCGGCCATGCGCGAGACCTTGGGCGCGCTCTCGGAGTCCATCAACACGAAGCTCGCCAGGACCAGCGAGCCGGCCTCGTCCTGGCCGCAAGCGAAGAGGATGGCGGCGACCAGCATCGGCATCATCACCATCGTGACCAGCGCCGTGCCCAGGAGCGGCCCGGGGTGGCGGACGATCAGCTTCGCTGCGACTTTCCAGTAATCGACGTGGCTCATTCGGCCGAGCGGCGGCGATTCGATTCCGCGGGCGAAGGCCTCGCCCGTGCGGGCGGCAAGGACCTCGCGGACCCGCTCGGCCACGTGCAAGTTCGGGTCGTTGGCGAGCGCTTCGAGCGCCTTGGTCACTCTGGGGTCGTCCAGCCCTTCCATCCGGGTCAACGCCGCCAGCCGCACCTCCGAGTCGACCGAGCGGAAATCCTGCAGACACCTCTCGAGAGTCCCGTCCAAGGCGCCACCTCCTCAGTTCTACTGAAGTATACCGGGAGTCTTGGCGCCTGCCACCCGATGCTCTCGACCGTTTCGCTTCACCGATGTCACAACCTGTACCCTTCCCGCGTCTGGATCGGGGTGAGGGTAAATCGCGGATGACCGAAACGAGCAAGCAGGGTCCTGGGACACAGACGGCCACGCCGCGAGAGCTGACGACTGACGAGGGTTTTCGCATGTTCTACGAGCAAACGCAGCCGGCGGTCTATCGGCTCTGCCGATTTCAGACGGGCGACGCAGAGACCGCGCGCGACCTGAGCCAGGAGGCCTTCGCGCAAGCCTACCGCGCTCGCCGCTCGCTGAGAGACCCTGCGGGCGGCCGAGCGTGGATGCTCCGAATCGCCCTCAATGCGTGCCGATCGCACGCGCGCCGCCGCAGCCTCGCAGCCTTCATGCGCAGCCTACTGCCCTGGACCGACGCCGCCGTCACGGGCATCGCGGACTCCACGCCGGGCCCCGAAGCCACGGTGGAACAGCGCGAACGCGAGCGTTCCCTTCGAGCGGCGCTGGACTCGCTGCCGGCGCGCGAGCGGACAGCCCTGGCGCTGGTGGGCCTGGAGGAGTTGTCCTACGCAGCGGCGGCCTCCGTGATGGAGTGCTCCGAGGAGGCCGTGCGCCAGGGCGTCTGCCGGGCGCGCCGGCGGCTGCGCGAGACCCTTGGGGCGGACGCCGCGGCAGAGCGAGTTGCGGCCCAGCCCGCGGGAGGATTGCCATGAGCGATTGCGATCGCTGCCGCGAAAGCCTGTTGGCTGCCGGCGGACTTCCGCCGGCGGGGCCGGAGTCGGCGCATCTTTCGGGTTGTTCGATTTGCCGGGCCTACTCGGCGGCGCTTCGGGCAGATCAGCTGCTGCTTCGCGACACGGCGTGGTCGCGCGAAGCGGCCCCCGCGGATTTCGAAGACGTTCTGGACCGGGCCGCGAGGTCGGCCCGGGTCCGAGCGCGGCTGATCGCTGCAATGGCGCTGGGCCTCGCCCTCGTCGCAGTGCCCATCGTCCATCGTTCCAGAGGGCCCTCGCAGTCCGCTCTGCCGCTCTCGTGGCCGGCTTTCGCCGAAACGGCGGCCAATCCTTTTGGAGACTCGGACGCCACCGCCGCCGCGTCGCTCGCCGCGTCTCCTTCCCCGCTGTCGAATCCGTTCTCCGTGACGAGCGCGCTCCCCAACCCCTTCCGCATTGCCGCACTCGAGGAAAATCCATTCACGCCGGAGGAAGGCGAGTTCCTCGCCGACTCCGGCTCCGACAACAGGAGGTTCTGAAATGGCTCTCATCAGAGGATTCTGCTTGCTCGCCTTGCTCGCCCTCGGCTTGGTCGCGCTCCCCTGCGCGGCGCAAGAGGAACCGGCGGGCGGTCCGCCGCCGCCGCGAGAGGGCCCGGGCGGCCCGCCCCCGCAGGGCCCGGGAGGCTTCGGACCCGGAGGACCCTTTCAGAAGATTGACCGGACGAAGCTGGAGTCCTTCGAAAAGGCTCGCGCGAAGGGCGAGATACTCTTCGACATGGCGCAGATGTACCGCAAGGCCGGCCGCATGGACGACGCCCTGGCCACTTGCCGCAAGATCGCCGATATGGAGATCCCGGTGCTCGAAGGCCATCCCGACAGCCGCGCGGCGGCGGGCAAGAAATTGATGATCTACGCGTTCATGGCCGACCTGCTCCGCGAGAAGAAGGACTACGCGGGCGCGCTCAAGGCGCTGGAGGACGGCCAGAAGAAAGCTGCCGGGGCCGCGGACGCCCCGCCCGAGATGCGGCTGCGCGCCCAGGTGGAGTTGCTGAAAGGTGAGGCCCGCATCCACCAGGAGCAGGGCAACGTCGAGAAGGCCGCCGAGGCCTATCAGAAGGCCCTGGCCATCGTGGAGAAGTAGGGATGGAAGTGGTCAGTAGTCAGTAGGACGACGGGCTACTGGCTACTTCAACCAAGTGTACTGGTCCCGAGTTCTCCTAAGTGACTGCCACGAAACAACTGGAGCAAACGAAGCCATGATGCAGTAGGGCCGGCCTCCGTGCCGGCCCAGGGCTAGGCAGGCACGGAGGCCTGCCCTACTTTTCTGCGAGGAGACGCCTCTTGCCATGATTGTTTCGTGGCAGTCACT
>JACQFU010000199.1 GCA_016199905.1 Candidatus Wallbacteria bacterium | reverse complement strand
TTTCCTTGGCATGCGCCAGCGCTGCGGATGTCATCAAGGGCGTTCCGGAAGGCGTCATCGTCATTCGCAGTCCCAGATCGGCGCCGTGCCGGATGATCCCGAAGACGTCGGGACGTTTCAGGGGATCGCCCCCAGTGAGCACGACGACGGGCTCGCCGAAACGGGCGATTTCCTCCATCAAGAGGATCGCCTCTACGGTGGTGAGCTCGTTGGGGTTTCGGAACGCCTGCGCCTCGGCTCGGCAGTGAACACAGGCCAAATCGCAGGCCCGCGTCGTTTCCCAGATGACCAGATACGGACACCGGTTGAAATCGGCTGAATAGCGTTGCATGCTGCGGTTTTCCGGGGTGGGCATGGTCATCTGTGCCTCCTGTCACTGGGCGCCAGCCGCAAGTTGCGGACCAATACGAACCACGGAAAATCGGACTGTCGGACGCGCTACGGGAGCTGGACCCGTCCTGGAGGGGCGTGGCCTCGGTTGCCTTGAGCCGCCGCAGATTGCACGATCGCTCGCGCCGCACGCCGAGCCAGCGTTCCCAACTCAGGACGACTCAACTTGACGGCACCACTGCGCGCTCCACCCACAAGCCGGCTCAACATGCCGACAATCATCAGCACGGGTGCAAAGCGGTCCAGTAGATCCAGACCCTCTCGCTGTTCGATCCTCTCGAGCACGGCCATGAAGTGCTCTCTGGGAAGCCGCACTCTGGGCCCGGCTTTCAGTGCAGCGGTTTCGTGCAGCTCCATGATCAGGCGAAAGCTCTCGGCTTCCCGGAACCCGAAATCCAGGAACCCTTCGACCAAGGTATCCAGCTGTCGCCAGGCGTCGCCCTTTTCGTCCAGCGATCGGGCTAGCCAGCCGTGGAGACGTGCCGCCTCGCCCGAGAACAGCTCGGCAATCAGGGCCTCCTTGGAATCGAAGTGCCGATAAAGAGCGCCCTCGGTTACACCGACCTCGCGGGCCAAGTCTCGCATGGACGTTGCTTTCACCCCCGAGGCGGACACCAGTTTCTTGGCGGCGGCCAAGATCTCGTCTCGCCTCGAACCCGATGCCGGCCTTCGTCGCTTGGTAATCATATGTTTACGCGCTGGTAAGAGGGGTACGCTCGAACTCTCTCCCGGGTCCGAAGCCGCAAGCCACGTGCCGAGCCCGGCGCTCACGGTAGATGCGCCACGTAGACCTCCTCCAGGGAGTTCGACCAGAGCATCCAGGCCGAGCCCGACTCTTCGACCAGCAACGAGGCATGGGGCGAGGACTTGCCGCGGGCGTCGAGCGCCTTGGGCCGGGTCCAACTGTGTCCGCCGTCATGGCTTGTGACCCAGACGAACTCGTCGAGGTGATTGACGAACCAGGCACACCAGATCCGGCTGTCCTGCGCCGCCATAACGGCCCGTGCGTCCTTGCAATAGGGATAGACTTGGGGGCCGATCTGACGAAACGTCAGGCCGCCGTCGGAGCTCAACCCGAGCGTCAGGGGTTTGGCCGCCACCCGGTCTTCGGTCCAGAGCAGATAGCAGCGATCGCCGGCGATCGACGCCACGGGCGACCGGCGGTCGAATCCGGCCGACTCGATGGCCAGCGGCTTGGGCTCCGTCCAGACCTGGCCTGGACCGGGACACTGCGAAGCAATCAGAGAGGCGCTCTCGTTGGCCGGATTGTCCTCGGACCAGACGAGCGTGGCTCGGCCAGCCGCCGGCAGTATCGCCGCCAATCGCGACTCCAGGCGCTTGCCCGGCAGCACCGACGGAGAGGTCCAGGCCGCTCCGTCCGGAGTTCCCCAGGCAGTCGCGGGAAACTGTCCCCTGGGTCCGCTCCAGACCGCCAGCATCGGGTAAGGGCTGGCATCGCTGTCACGGGCGGCCAGCGCAAGCCGGATATCGAGCGTGGCCGCGCGCCCGATCGCCACGGGTGGCGACCAGCTCTCGCAGCTGGCCGTGGTCGAGGAGATCTGGACCCAGGGCAACCTGTCCGGTCCGCTCTTGCAGAACAGAAGGTAGAGGCGCTCCGCATGTCCCACCATCGCCAGGTTGGAAGCCGGGTCGGCAGTGAGGGCGAGATCGCAGGCGGGCTTTTCCCAGGTGGGGACTGGCCGGATGCCTCTGCGCACGGCCACCTTTCCATCGGGCCGCACCCATGCGCCGACGAGAACACTGCCGAGTCGCGCGAACGCGACGCGCTTACCGATCTCGCCAGGGGCCGTGAGCTGGAACGGCTCCCCGAAGGGCTTTGCGGCTGCGGCCGGCGGCGCCGAAAGCACAGGGACCTTCGTCACGGGCTTGACAATCGGTCGCTCTGATGCCGGAGCGACGAGCGGGACCGCGCGCGGAGTAACCGGCGCCGCCGGGCCCCTCAACCGGAGGCCGGTGAGCCCTCCAGCCAGTGCGGCTGCGGCCAGGATCAGCGCAGGCAGCCATCGGTTTCGTGGGATGGCCATGGTCTCGGTCGTTCGGGTGGCTGCAATTGCCGGAAGCAGCGGCGTGGCCGAGAGCGCGGAGCGCGAGCCGGAGACCGCGGTCGGGGCCGGATTGCGGGAGCGGCTCGCCGAGGAAACGGGCCGGTCCCCTCCCTCCGCAGGTCCTCTGGCGACGCGCGTGAGCGCCCGGTGAAGGTCTCGCGCCTTCTGGTAGCGATCCTGCGGCTTGAGCTTGACGCACAGGTTCACGACCGCCGCGATCGCCTCAGGCACCTGGGGAGCGGCCTCGCCCAAGGGCTTGAGCTCGGCTGTCATGCGGACCACGAGCAACTGCGCGCGCGGAACCTGGCCGAAGGGAACCCGGCCCGTGGCAAACTCCCACATCGCCGCGCCCAGCGCATAGATATCGCAGAGGGCGTCCGGCGCATTCCCCATCACCTGTTCCGGAGCCATGTAGTGGCCCGTGCCGGCCATGATGTTGGCGGGCTTGATGTCCCGGTGAATCACGCCTGCCGCGTGCACCGCGGCCAGGGCGTCGGCCAATGGAGTGAAAGTATCCAAAAACTCCTTCGCGTCGAAGGGAGGCGGTTCGGTCAGCCCCTTCGCTTCGCGCTCGTCGGCGCGTTTGTCCAGAGGAGTGCCCTGCAGATACTCCATCACGTAGTAGAACAGGCCGTGCTCCTCGCCCACGTCGAAGATCCGGACCACGTTCGGGTGGCTCACGCGCGCCAGGGTGAGCGCCTCCCGCTGGAACCGCTCCTCGAAAGTCGGAACGGTCTTCAGGCGCTTCGGCAGGACCTTGATTGCCACTTCCCGCTTCAGCTTCGGGTCCCAGCCCCGCAGCACGACGCCCATCCCGCCCGCTCCGAGGGTCCCCCGAACCTCGTAGCGGCCGAAAGATGGCGGCAGCCCGTCTTCGGCCATTGGGCGAGTCTACAACTTCCCGCGGCTCTACTGTTTACGCGAGCCCCTCGAATGGCGAAGAGGCCTCACGCCCCATCCTTCGACAGGCCGAAGGCTAGCGAACCCTCACGGACTTGGAGCCCACAGGCCCCGGGCCTCTCTACTCCTCGTCCAGCTTCTGAGGCTTCGACGGCAAGCAGAGCCCGCCCGTCTGGAACTCGAAGGTCATGAACGGATCGTAGGTCTTCGTGCCCTCGCCTTTCTGGGTATCGGCGGGCCGGCCGCGAATCCGGAAGAGGTCGCCTTCGACCTCGCGCTTCGTGCGCTCGTGCTCCGACAACGGCTGCATCAGGCCGTCATAGGAACTGTCCATGTCGGCCTTGGCCTCGGAAGACTGTCTCACCTTCACCACGGGGGCGTCCAGGTTCACGGGTGTGTCCTTGCCTAGCGATTTGGCGCCCGCGGGCGCAGGAATCTCGATCCCGCGCTCGGCCATGAACTGCTTGAGCATGTCCATGTCGAGCTTGACGGGAATACGTTCGTTCTCTTTTTCGACGTAGCCCAAGCCATAGATGTCGCTTTTGCCGGCCAAGTCCCGCATCTTCGCCAGCTCCCCGGCGATCACCTTCAGCAGTTGCTTTTCGAGCTCATCCTTGCGCGTCAGGAAGGTCTCCAGAGTTCGCGGGTCGGAGTTGCTGACCTCCTTGGCGGCCTCCTGGGTCTGCTTGGTGATATCGAGGATCTTGGCGAGCGCCTCCTCGGAGGGGAAGTACATCTGCTTGCCCGTCAGCCCGAGCTTCGGGTCGCCCATCTCTTTGCGCGTCGCCCGGATGTCGCCCGAGTTATCGAACATCGTCGTCGAGGTCGCAGCCCAAGTCGAGACGTAGTAGAGGTTCGGCTCTTCCTTGCCATCGCGGATCAGCTTGTTGAAGTTGTCCTCGGCCGACTTGTGCAGCTCGGGTTTCATCAGGAACTCCGAGATCGAGGCCTGATACGTGAGGAAGGCGTCGAAATCGGCATCGGTAGTGGCGGCGTCCGGCTTGCCGTACTGCTTGCGGTACAACTCCAGCACGGAGCTTCCGGTGGTCGAGTCGGTGGGATCGATCGCTTTGTCGTTGGCCGACCGCAGATCCTCGAAAGTCACGATACCTTCGCCCTTGCACCAGCCGGTGCCGGCGCCCGGTCCGAGCAGCAGCACGGCCACCGCCAGCCCTGCCAGCGCGAAATCGAGCATTCTCTTCATCTGGGTGTCACCGCCTCCAACGTTTAAGACGAACCGCGAATCGTCCTGGATAGAATCATGACTCCTAATTGCCCAGGTGGAAATCCTCCATCAGCTCAGCCACCCATTTCTTTTGGTAATCGGGGTAATCGTAGCCGGTTGCCCGCTTGAGCGCATCACCCGGCTCCGTGCCCTCCTTCAGATCGGACAGCAGCTGGGTAAAAGCCCACATCCCGCTCATGTCCAGCAGGAACTTGGTGGCGTAGAAGGCCTCGGCGTAACTGAGCCGTGCCTGGTCGCCGGCCAGACCGATGAAGCTGCCCTCGAGCGTCGACAGCGGGGCGAAGGCGCCCCGGAGGTTCTTGTTGCCGAGCACTCGTCGCAAGAGCGGCTTGGCCCAGGGCACCTCGCGCTTCTCCTCGACCTGGGCAATTCCCTCGTTCATCCAGGCCGGTACGCTGTGGCCGCCGAGCCTTTCGACGATCAGATGGGTGAACTCATGCTGCAGGATGCGCTGCAAGGCCTCGTCGGGCACGTGGGTTTCACCCGTCGGGATGCGAATCTTGCCGTCGTAGACCGCAGCGCTCCAGGTCGGAGCGTCGGAAGCCTCGCGATAGGCACCGCCCGATGGGTAGATGACGACCTGTACGGTGTCCTCGGGACGGTAGCCGAAATCGTTGGTGACCTCCAGGTAGGCCTGTTCGAGCAGTACGAGCAGTTTTTCCTTCAGGTCTCGCTGGGCCGGCGTGTTCTCTAACAGGACGTCGAAGTGGGCGTTGGATGCGGAAGAATAGCCGGATTGCACCCCGTGCTCCTTGGTGTAGCGAGCCAGGAGCGCGGTCAGCGCCGCATCGCCAGGCGTCAGCTCGAGGGCCTTGCCGAGGTACTGAATGGCCTTCTCCGTATCGCCGGCCTTGTAGCTGGCGACGCCCAGATTCTCGTAGTCTCGCTCCTTGGCTTTTCCGGCCGTGACAATTTCCTCGAACTGACTGACGGCGGCGGGGAAATCGCCCATCAGCAAGTAGGCGTTGGCGAGAGCACGAGTGACGAATTCGCGGGAACCCTGTTCCTTGGAGCGGCGGAACATCTCTATGGCCTCGGAGGGGCGCTTCAGCTCTTCGAGGGCGCGGCCGCGGGCGAAGTAGCTCTGATAATCGTCGGGTTCCAGGGTTGTCACGCGATCGCCGAGGGAAACGATCTCGTCGAAACGCTTCAACTTGTAGAGTTCGAGGAGACGCGATAGCCCGGCCAGATACGCCTGGTGGGCGAGGCGTTTGTCCTCCGGGCGGGCCTGAGCGGCCGGTTCCAGGAGTTCGAAGGCCTCGTGAAACTTCTGGCGGGCGAGCAAATCGAGTCCGCGCGCGACCCGGCTGGAGGGTGCAGTGGCGGTCGCGGGTTCGCGCGGCGGGGCGCTGCGGGGAGCGGCGGCTACAGGAGCAGAAGCCAGCAGCAGAGCCAAAGCCCCGGGAAGAAACCGGGCGACCGCACTGCGCGATCGCCCACCCGTAGAGGGTAAATGATGAGACGCCATGATCGAATACGGAAAAACGGTGCCCAGGGTTCCCTGGAGCGCGGCGGATGGCCGGAAAGCACGAAGGCAACCACGCGGGGTGGTTGCCTCCGGAATCGGACCGAAGTGCGCCACGCTCATGTCAGATGGCGCCTTCCAGGAAAGGGATACGCTGCAGGATAGGGCTCTGGGTGCCCCGT
>JACQFU010000198.1 GCA_016199905.1 Candidatus Wallbacteria bacterium | reverse complement strand
CGAACAGCTCCTGCTCTCGTTCCCGACGCGCGCCGAGATGCTCAAGGCAGCCTGAGGTCGGGCTCGAATGCCCGCCGCCCAGGCCATCGTCGTCAGTCGCCACGGAGGGCCTGAAGTCCTCGTGCTGCGCGAAGTCGAGGTGGCGGCGCCGGAGCCCCACCAGGTCCAGATCGCGGCGAAGGCCGTCGGCCTCAACTTCGCCGACGTCTACGAACGGCTTGGGCTCTACGAGGCAGCGCCTCCGCCGCCGTTCGTGCCGGGCTTCGAGCTTGCGGGCGTGGTGACTGCCGTGGGTCGCGACGTGACGCGTTTCCGGCCGGGGGATCGGGTTGCGGGGGCGACGCGCTTTGGCGGATACGCGACGCTGGTCAACGTCTCCGAGTGGTTCTGCTTTGCGATGCCCGCGGCTGCGACGTTCGAGGAGGCCGCGGGGTTCCCGTGCGTCTACGCCACGGCGTTTCACGCGCTGTACAACTTGGGGCAACTTCGGGACGGTATGAAAGTGCTGATCCACGCGGCGGCCGGCGGCGTCGGGATTGCGGCGCTGCAGCTGGCCCGACAGAAGGACGTGGAGATCTTCGCCACCGCCGGCTCCGACGAAAAGCTGAAGGTGGCGCGGGCCCACGGCGCGCACCACGCCATCAACTACGAGAAGGAGGACTTCGAGCCGATTGTTCGCGCTGCCACGAAGGGTCGGGGCGTCGACCTGGTGCTCGATTCCGTCCTGGGCGAGGTGTTTCGAAAAAGCTATCGCCTGCTCGCTCCGACGGGGCAGCTCGTGGCGTTCGGGGCTGCCACGATGATGCCTGCGGGCCCGCGTCCCAACTGGCTGAAGCTGGCGTGGCAGTGGCTGCGCCGCCCGCGCGTCGACCCGTTGCAGATGATCGGCGAGAACCGCGCGGTGTCGGGATTCAATCTGGTCTACCTGTTCGACGATCGACGATTGGCTGACGTCTGCTTCGGGCCGCTGGCGCGGCTGTGGCACGAAGGCGCCCTGAAACCGCTGATCGGCCTGACGCTGCCATTCGAACGGGCCGGCGAGGCCCAGGAAGCGCTTCGCGGCCGCCGGACCGTCGGCAAAGTGGTGCTGACGGTGGGGACGCCAGCCGCAACATCGTTCAGCCATGATCGGTAGAAGGAGAGGAACTCTGCAACCGAGGTCAGGAGTTGTCGTGTCTGAATTGCGCTTGGCTCCCTTGTCTTGGCCGCCTGCGATCGTGCTGTTAGCGGGATGGCTGGCCCCGGCATGCGTCAAAGACGCGCCGGCGGCGACCGTCGCCGAACTGATGGGGCAGCGGATCACGTCCCCGCTGTCGGCCTCGTCCAAGGTGAAGAACTCGACGCTGTTGCTGGTTCGGGATCGCGACGGCAAGGAGAAGCTGGTCGTGCGCTTGGACGAGGGTGCGGAGGGGCAGAGCCTGGACGCGGCGATGGGCCGCGGAGACCAGCCGGCGGCCCCGAACGGAAGCCGGTCGGCCTACTTCGAACTGCCGCCCTGCTTCGATGTGGAGGGCTTCCATCTCAAGGAGACCGTAGGGCCGCGAACCGTCCTGCCGGAACAAGTCCAGGCCACCGTCTTCTACAGGGACGAGAAGGGGCTGAGACACGGGATTGGAGAGATCCGCACGACTCCGGCAGTCCAGGACCCGTACTCGAGGCCCTGGGTGAAGCTCTGGTTCGGTGCGGACATCCGCGCGACCCAGTGGGATGCGGTGCTCTATCTGGATCTCAGTATCGTCGGGAAGTCGTTGTTCTCGGATGCGCCTCAGCCACGGGAGTCGTCGGCTCCTCTGCTGGAAGCGCACGTACAAGACAGCCGACTCCAGCCCCGGCCGGACGTCATCCGGGAGTCTGGGCTATTGGTGCTCGAATGCCGTCGCACGACCCCGCCGCTGGAGTCGTTGCTCAAGGACCAGTACCTGGGCGTGACCGAATCCCAGGCGGGCAAAGCGGCGAAGGTGCGCGTGGTCGCGCTCGATTCGTCGGCTTCGGGCTCGCGCGGTTGGTTGTCCTGGGGACACTCGACTCAGCCGGCATCTCCCGGGGTCAGCCACGAACCGCCGGACGGCTTCGAGGTCGTGAAGCCCGAGGGCAACTCGCCTGCGGCCGGGTCCGGCGACGCCACGCGGCAGCTGTTCTTCCGAGATTCGACTGGGCAGCGCTTGCTGGTCGGGAGCTTCGTGGCCGGACCGTCCGAGGCCCGGGTCAGCATGGCATCCGGAGCCCGGCTGGCCGTGACGCGCTTCGACGCCAAGATCCTGCTGACCGTTCCGGCCACCGCAACGAAGCAGCCTCGGCTCCCCGCAGGCCCCGGTTCCGCGACGGCCTTCGACGATCTTCGCAAGAGTCAGGCACACTGAGGGCAGGTCAAGGCCGCCTCCCTCCCTGGAGCTCACTTGGCTCCCAGCGACGTCTTCCAGACGAACATGGCGACCGACTCGACCTCGTCGGGCTTGATCCCGGGCACCGTCATCCTCGACTTGGGATCGATCTTCTTGGGGTCGAGGATCCACGACTTGGCCCAGTCGAAGTCGATCCGGTGAGCGACGTTGATGAGATCGGGCCCTTGCTGCTTGATGGGCGGACACTCGATCACCTTGCTCAGCGTGTGGCACTCGGCACAGCGCAGGACGTAGAGATTCATGCCTGCCGTGACGCGGTCCGCGGCGAACTTCGAGGCATCGGGCAGCGTCAACGGCTTGTCCTCGCGCTTGGAGATTGCGGCGAAGTACTTCGCAATGGCCTCGACCTCGTCGTCTTTCAGACCCAGGTTCGGCATCCTCCAGACGCGCCAGGGATAGATCTTGCCGGCCGCCCGCGGGTCCTTCAGGAACTTGCGCACCCACCCCAGGTCGAGCTTGCGGGAGACCACGCGGAAATCGGGGCCGACCTCGCCGCCCTTGCCGTCGTCCAGAACGTGACAGCTGCGGCAACTGTACTTGGTCATCACCGCGTGACCCGCGGCGATCGCATCGGCAGGCAGCGGCGTCGTGACGGGAGTGGTCTTCAGCGAGTTCACGAAGTGCACAAGGGCCCATCGGTCCTCTCCCGCGACCAGACCACCGAAGGAGGGCATCGGCGAACCGTCCATGCCGGTCACGAACCGCTTGTAGAGGTCCTTCGGGGCGCTTCCGCCCCGGTAGATTCCGCCTGTGAAGTCGCGCACTTTGATGGGCCGCTCCTCGTCATCCTGCAGGTTCGGCGCTGCCGGGCCGTCGCCCCTGCCGGAGTCGCCGTGGCAGGCCTTGCAGCCCATCTTCCCGTAGATCTCTTTGCCGCGGGCTATCAGCGCCGCCGTGGGTGCCGGTCCGTCGCCGGGATCGGGAATGGCCTCGGGCTCCGGCTCGTCGAGCAGGTCTGCGAGCTTCAGGACATAGGCGACGATCAGCTTGCGATCGTCCTCGCTCAGAAAGGAGAACGAAGGCATCGCCGACCCCGGTATGCCGAGCTCGACGGTCTTGAGGAGGTCCGACGTCAGCGGGGGCTTTCCCGACTCCGTCGAGCGAATCTTGAACAGTCGCTTCGTGAAGTCGCGCGGCCGCGGGTCGGTGAACTCGGCCGCGGGCCCCTTGCCGTTGCCGCGCTCTCCGTGACAGGCGCTGCATTCGCGCATGTACAGGGCCTTGCCGGCCTTCGCATCGTTTTCGCCCAAGGGCCGGCGGGCTGGTCCGTCGGCTAGCGCCGTCGAGCAGGTCGAGAGGACCAGGAGCAATCCGATCGTGAGGGGACGTGTCATGGGTGCACCGTTCCTTTGGGTGTCGTGATGGACTGAAGAATCGATTGCAAGGGGAGCACGGCTGCCTTGTGCGCGGACGCGAACGCCCGCGCCACGCCGGGGTCCTCGAAGGCGAGCACGCCATGACCCATCGGCGTCTGGAGCTCGCCGCCCCGGACGAAGGTGGCCTTGTCGAGCGCGAGCAGCCGGCCGGACAGGTTGTCCTCCACCCAGGCCGCCACAGGGGTCTGACCCGCTGCGGCCAGCGCGAGGCACCCCGGGTCGTCATACTTTGCCAGGGTGCCGCCAGGGAGGCGCATCTCGGCGGCGAAGCCGGGTTGGCTCAGGTGCATCCGGCAGAAGGCGCAGGTATCTCGCCCGTAGAGGATCGGCTCGGGCCCGGTGGACGCGTCGGGCGCGCGGAACGCGACAGCCGCCACGAAGGTGAGGAGAGTGGCCGCGGCCGCCAGCACCCACCTCATGCGATCACCATCTTGCGAAACAGACCGTAACCGAGCGCGAGCGGCGCTGCCGAGGCGATGGCCAGGGCCCAGATCAAAAGCACGGCGAGTCCCGGTTTG
>JACQFU010000197.1 GCA_016199905.1 Candidatus Wallbacteria bacterium | reverse complement strand
CTGCCCGAGGCGGCCGCGGAGCCTGCCGCGAAGCGCGGCCCAGAGTCCTGCGCGCGAAGACTGGCCTCGACAGCCGCCGCCGACGGCCGCTCGTCCGGCGCCCGGGCCAGGCACTGGCTGACGAAAGCGTCCAGCTCCGGCGAGACGCTCGGTTCACGAGCTGCGAGGGACGGGACCTGCCCCGTCACCTGCAACTTCAGCAGCTCCGCGATCCCTTCGGCCTCGAAGGGCTTTGCGCCTGCGATCAGCTCGAAGAGAATGACGCCCAGCGCGTACACATCGGCGGCCGTCCGCACCGGGTGGCCGAGCAACACTTCCGGGGCGATGTAGCCAGGGGTTCCGAGGATCACGCCGGTGGCGGTGCGCAGGGTCTCGCCGCCTTTCAGCACGCGAGCCAGGCCGAAGTCGGTCACCTTCGCCCGGCCATCCTCGGTCATCAACACGTTTTCGGGCTTGAGGTCGCGGTGGACGATGTCCTTGCGGTGGGCGTGGGCAAGTCCGCCCGCGATCGAAGCACCGATCTCGACGGCCTTGGCGACCTCGAGCCGCCCGCATCGAGACAGCAGCGATCGCAGCGAGCCTCCCTCCACCAGTTCCATCGCCAGCCACGGCAGGTCTTCGGAGAACCCCGCGTCGATGACGCGCACGAGGGCCGGGTGGGCCAGGCTGGCCTGCACCTTGGCCTCCCGAAGGAACCGAACCCGTGTCTCCCAGGCGTCGAATAGGCCGGGCGCGAGCACCTTGATCGCCACTCGTCGTTCCAGGTTCTCTTGGGTGGCCAGGTAAACGGTGCCGGACGATCCTGCGGCAATCTTGCGCGCAATTCGATATCCCGGGACCTGAATCATGGCAGCGCCAGTATAGCCGGCTCGCGCCGAGAGGGGTCTCTCGGACCACTCCTACGGCTCTCTCGCCGGCGGCTCTCGCAGCCGCCAGAGCACGGCGAGCGGCACCAGCTCGCACACCGCTGCTGCGGCGAAAAGGGCACGGCCGCCAAGGCGATCGTACGCCGGACCGCAGAGGAGCTGGCCCAGAATGCCGCCGAATCCCCAGGCGACGGCCGCGAAGCTCGACTGCGCGGAGCTGGTGAGAGCGGGAGGCACGACTCGGCTCATCCAGACCACGCTGGCGCCGAGGCACGCTCCGAACGTGAGCCCGTGCAAGAGCTGGACGGCGGCGAGCAGGGGCCCGCCGGAAACGAGCGCCGTGAGGGCCCAGCGCAGGACGCCCGCCCAGTAGGCGACGAGCAGGATTCGCCGCGGTCCCCATCGATCGATCAGCGCTCCCATCGAGGTGAGCACCGCAACTTCCAAACCGACGCCGGCGGCCCAGGCTGCGCCGATCCAGGAGCCAGGCAAGCCCAGGTCGGTGGCATAGCTGGAGAAGTAGGTCTCGAAGGGAATGCCGCACGCGGCGTGAAGTGCGGAGACGAGAAGGAACGCCCAGATCGCCGGGCTGGCGTACAGTTCTTCGAGAGGCAAGCCGGAGCCCGGCGTCCGGGCCGTCGGCGGCACGCGCACCACGAACAGCAACCCCGTGAGCGCCAGCCAACCGACAGCAACCAGCGCAGGGATCGCGCGCGGCGGCAGGGTCTGAACGAAAGGGCCGGCGGCGGCCACGGCCGCGATGAAGCCGATCGATCCCCACCGGCGGACGTGGCCGTAGCGGGCGGGTCCGATATCCGGATGAGAGATCGCCAGCGAGTCGAGCAGCGGCCCGACAGGCGTGCGCGCGAAGACGAACAGGAGGAAGCCTGCCACGAATCCGGCGCTGCCCGGCAACACGACGGCCGAAGCGATCGCCGCCGATCCGAGCAGTCCGGCCCAGAGCATCACCGCGTCGCGGCGACCCGAGCGATCGGCGACGTAGCCCCAGATGGGTGGCGTCACGAGCGAGATCCCGAGCGACGCGGCCATCACGAGCCCGATCGCAGTTCCGTCCAGGCCGATCCGCTTCATCGCGAACGGCACATACGGCACCGCGATACCGTGAGCGGCGAAGTAGGCAAAGTAGAGCGCCGCGATCCGCCCGCTGGAGAGCGTTGGAGCGTCGCTCAGGAACCGGCCCTCGGCCCTCGGCCAGGGGCCTTCGGAGCGAACATCCCTTCGGCGCCCATGCGGACCAGGCCGCGGAAGTGGGCGATGAACTCGTCGTGTTCGCGCGCCGGGAAGATGTCCCGAACCTTCTCGCAGAGGATGTCGTCGAACTCGGCGCTCGCGAAAAAATCGAGCAGCACGGAGTCGATGTCGCCGAAGCGCTTCGCGCAGAAGGCGTGGAACCTCGCGGTCTCGAAGTACTCGTCGGCCAACTTCTCGTAACGACTCAGTTTCTCCGAATAGTCCAGGTCCCGGTCGTCGCCGACGGCGAACCAGGGCTCGAAATCGAGGTCTCTTCGCATCTTTCGGCCCGTCGCCACGCAGAACAGCGTCCAGAGCAACTGAGACTTCACGACGAACGGAAAGTAGTAGTGGAGGCTGGTGAGCGAGCTGTCGGGGCAGGCGTTGGCGAAGTCGATGGGGTAAAGCGCTTCGTCCTGGACGATCGCCTCGCAGGAGTTGTACTCCCAGCGGAAGAAGGCGTTGATGGTCTTGGTCAGGATGTTGACCTCGCGACCCATCTTCGGCGACAGGAAGTCGTGGTCCACGACGTATCGGGCGTGGAGCGGCTGCGTAGCGTCGTAGCGCATCGGCATCACTTGCGGGCCGATCGCCAGCGCCCGCACGAAGACGTCGAAAGGCTCGACGGCCCTCTGTAGGTGCATGATCTCTGTGCCCGACTCGTCATAGGCCTGGTGGAGCTCGGCGGAGTCCGCCACGCGCGTCACGCCCCGCCATCCGCCGCCGTCGTAGGGCTTCATGTAGAGAGGATATCCGACCTTGTCGGCAATCTCGTCCAGATCGAAGAGCAGGTTGTAGCGCGCCGTGGTCTTCGCATACGCCGGGCTGTTCTTGGGGTACTCCTTCTGCGGCAAGAGCACGGTGGTCGGGATCTTGATGCCCAGCCGTTCCATCGCGCAGAAAGCCGAGTGCTTCTCCATCGACTGGAAGGTGAACGGGTTGTTCAGCAGGTAGACGTCGTTCATCAGGGCGGCCTTCTTCAGCCACTCCCGGGCGAACTTGAACCAGTGCGTCAGCCGGTCCACAACCAGCACGTACTTCGACGGGTCGGTGAGGAAGAACGGGTCCATCAGGATGCGCCGGACCTTCACCTCGAAGCGACCCTTGCCGGTGCCGAAACTGGGCGCCAGCCGCCGCATCATCGCCTCGAAGCAGGCGGGCCAGTCGATGTCCGTTCCCAGAGACAGTCCGATCCACTTCTCGTTGGCCATTGAGGTTGCTCCTGAGAGGCGGCCGGCGCCTACATGTGCTCGATGTGATAGCGGAACTGCCGGCGCCACCAGTACCAGTGATGCTCGACGTCGTGTCCCCACATGTCGTTCCAGTGGGGGATTCCGCGGCTGGCCAGAAGGTCGGAGAACTCCTGCGTGATGTGGGGGTGCTCCCAGGGGCCGCGGCCGCAAACCAGGCGGATGTCGATCCGCCGGAGCTGGTCGAGGTAGTCGCTATCGCCGACGCCGCCGATGAAGTCGACCGGGTTGTTGAAGTAGACGTTCTCGTCGTAATGCCCGTCGACGTGGGCGCGGATATCGTAGAGACCGCTCATCCCGATGCAGCGGTTGAAGGTCCACGGATGCTTCAACGTGACGTTGACGGCGTGGTAGGCGCCGAAGCTGCAGCCGGCCGTGGTGATGGGGAGGTAGTCGGTCCAGCAATCCTCGTAGATGAAGGGGACGATCTCCTCCATCAGGTGACGGTCGTACTGCTCGGCCATCCAGGCGCGATGGCCCGGGTGGGCGTACTTGTTGTACCAGGCCTCGCCGTCGACTCCGTCGACGCAGTAGAGCTTCACCTTGCCGCCTCGGACGTAGGGCTCGATCTGCTCGAGCATTTTGCCGAAGCCGGCGAACTGATCGGTGCGGCCCATCGAACTGGGAAAACAGACGATGGGGGTGCCGAAGTGGCCGAAGACGTGGACGTCCATGTGGCGGCCGAGGATCTCGCTATCTAGGATGAAATCTCTGAATTGCACGCGGCTGTCTCCCTTCTTTCCAGGGTGCGCATTTTAGCATGACGAGGCCCGTCGCCGCCGCCTCTGGTAGTGTGCTGGCGGGAAACGTGAGCACACGCAAGAGAAAGGAAAAGGCATCGAGCGCGCAGGCCGCAGGCGTCGCGAGTGCCGTGGGGCCGGGCCTGACGGACCTCGGGGCGCTGCTGGCGCTGGCGGCGCTCGCGGCGGCGGCCTTCGCCGGTCCGCTGCTGGCGAGCGGAGGCGGCGCAGTCCTCTCCGCGCCGGACGGAGACCTGGCAACTCAGTTCATCCACTGGCGCCAATTCGGGTTTGGGGAGCTGGCGCGCGGCAACCTGGCGCTGTGGAATCCGCGCGTCTTCTGCGGCGTTCCTTTCCTGGGAGGCTTCCAGGCGGCGCTGCTCTACCCGCCGAACGCGCTCTTTCTCGTGCTGCCGCTCGGACTGGCGCTCGGGCTCTCCATCGCCCTGCACGTCTTTGCGACGGGCGCGGCGATGATTGCCTGGGCGCGGTTCCGGGGGATGGGGAGCCTGGCGGCGTTCCTGGCCGGGGCGGTGCTGATGTTCTGCGGGCCGGTCTTCCCGCACGTCTATCCGGGTCACCTGTCGAACCTCTGCGCAATGCCGTGGGTGCCGTTGCTCTTGCTGTGCATCGACGCGGTGATGCAGGGACGCGGTCCGCTCTGGGCCCTGGCCGGCGCCGCCGTCACGGCGCTGCTGGTGCTGGCCGGCCACCCGCAGTACGTCTTTCACGCCGCCGTTGCCGCGGGCCTCATGGCGGCGTTGCTGCTGCCCGGAGCGCCGCGCCCTCGCGCCAGCTGGGCCGGCATGGCCACGGTCGCTGCCGGCGGCGCCGCGTTGGCCGCGGTTCAGCTGCTGACCGGCATCTCCGAGGCTGGCGAGACGGTGCGTGCAGGCGGCCTCTGGTACGACTACGCGGCGATGTTCAGCCTGCCGCCGGAGAACCTTCTGACGGCGCTCTCGCCGGACTTCTTCGGCCATATCGAGGACGGCTCCTACTGGGGACGCTGCCTGCTCTGGGAGATGTCGCTCTACTTCGGCGTCACGACGCTGTCCCTGGCCGCGTACGGCGCCGTCCACGGGGAGCGGCGCCACCGGGCGCTCGCGGTGCCTGCCGCGGCCGCGCTGCTCGTGCTGGCGTTGGGCAGCCACACGCCGTTGTTTCGCATCCTCTTCGAGCTGGTGCCCGGCTTCGCGTCGTTCCGCGGCCACTCGAAGTTCACCTACCCGATGGCGGCCTTCGTGGCGCTGCTGGCAGGCGCCGGGTTGCAGCGGCTGCTCGATGCCGGCCGGCCGCCGCGGCGCTGGCTCGCCGGGGCGCTCGCCCTGGCCTGCTTTATCGGCCTGGCCGGCGCTTCGCTGGGGCTGGCGGGCACCGAGCCCGCCAGCGGAGGGCTCTGGCCCGAGTTCATGAAGACCCTCCACGCCTGGGGGGCCCCGTCCAACGAGGCAGCCCAGCCGGCGGCGAGCTACGACTCGGCTTCGTTCGTCGACCTGGCGCTCCGGCGGGCGCGGCGCGGCCTGCTGCAAGCCGCGATCCTGCTTGCCGCGTCGGTGCTGGCGATGTCGGCTCTCGACCGCACGCGGCTCGGGCTCGGAGCCCTGGTCCTGGTCACGCTTCTGGAGCTGGGGACCTTCGTCGTGGCGCTGCGGCCCACGTTCTTTCCTGGAGACGCGGCGACGGGCCGCGTGACCCGCGCGTTGCGGGCCGATCCGGGCGACTACCGAATCCTCTTCCTGGAGTCGGGCAACGCCGCGATGTCGATGGACGCGCGAGACCTCTGGGGACACGACCCGGGAACGCCGCTGCGCCACGCCCAGCTGCTCGCGTTCACGCAAGGGCTTTCGCCCGAGCAGGCGTCGCAATACCTGGAGTTCCGTCACGGCCACCCGCTGCACGCGCTGCTGCGGCTGAAGTACGTGTTCCGGCCGGACGGAAAACTGCTCTGGACCTTCCCGCGCCCGCTGCTTCCTCGCGCCTGGCTGGTTGGAGACTGCGTGCTGGCACCCAACCGCGACGCCGCGCTCGCCGCGCTCGCCGCCCCGGACTTCGACCCGGCGACGCAGGTCGTTCTGGAGTCGACTCCCCATCCGACTCCTGCCACCGGCCCCGCGGACGGCAAGGTCCGGATCGTCGAGGAGACCACCGACAACCTCACCATCGAGGCCGAGACCTCCGGACCGAGCGTCCTCGTGGTGGCGGAGGGGTACTTCTCCGGATGGCGGGCCCGGGCGCTGGCCGGCAGTTGCCAGCAAAGCTACGAGGTCGTTCCGGCCGACTTCGCCCTCCGCGGCGTGCCGCTCCAGGCCGGCCGCCACCGGCTGCGACTCGAGTACTCGCCGGGAGCGTTTCGAGTGGGAGTGGCGATCACGGTCGTGGCGATCCTACTGTGGCTGGGGACGGTGGGGTGGGGGATGAAACGCCAGTCAACCCCCGTTTTGTAGGAGCGGCGATCGAGCCGGGTGCGAGGCCTCTTCTAGGGCTCGCAGCGGCGCCAAACGAGTTCGCTCGAGATCGTCTCTATAGAAAAGGTTGTAGGTGTCGAACGGGATGAGGCGGCCGTCGGGATGGACGATGTGCACACAGCTCTTCTTCACCGAGCGCACGTCGAAGGAATGGGCGTCGAGGAACTGCATCACCAGCACCCGGAACAGGTTCCCATAGCCGATGCCCTCCGGAACGGTCACCTGCGGCAAGCAGCAGAGCAAGTCACGCAGGCTCGTCGCCCCGGACGCGGGCGAGTGGTTGGTGGAGAAGAGCCGGAAAACGGCGTCGCGCACCGTGTCGTCCTTCTCGTAGACGATGGTGTTGCGACCGCCCTCGATCAGGATCCGCGGGTCGATCAGGCCGGTCAGCGGAACGACCCGGCCGTCGAGCTTCAGGGCATAGGCCATCGCCAGGCTGTCGGGATGACAGGGAACCGGAAGGATGTCCTCCGGACGAAAGACCGACGTCTGCTCCAGGATCGCCCGGCGGACTTCGGTGAGTGTCAGGCGGTCGCGCGCGAGGTCGTAGTCCTGAAGGCGGCCGGCGTCCTGGATCGGCTGAAAGGTCACGCCGCGCACGCACGGCTGCTGGAGCGCGTAGTCGATGATGCGGCCGATCTCCGAATCGTTGGTTCCCTTGCGGAGCGTGACCACCAAAGTGGTGGAGACACCGAGACGGTTGAGGCGTTTTAGAGCGGCTTCGCGAACGGGGCGGAGGTCGGCGCCGCGCAGCGTTCGCAGGGGGCCCTCCTGAAGCGAGTCGAATTGCAGGTAGATCTCGAAACCCGGTGCACGGTCGGCTCGCCGCCCGAGATCTGCACGACGTCGGGCTTCCCCTCGTTGCGAACGACGGCGTCCAGCATGCGCTCGATGGTCGCCAGCGAGCGATGGTTCGGTCGCGACGGGCCGCTCTCGGAGTAGCAGACCGGACACTCCAGGTTGCAGTGGTCGGTGATCTCGACCAGGCTCAGACAGGAGTGCTGCTCGTGGTCGGTGCAGAGACCGCAGTCCAGGGGGCAGCCCCACCGGACCGGCGTGTTGTAGACCAGCGGCATCTCGGGCGGCTTGATGAAGATCTCGCGACACCGCCGGTAGTAGTCGACGTCGTCGGCGAGCAGCACGCGCGAGGGACCGTGCTCGGGACACCGCTTGAGCATCAGGACGCGCCCGTCCTCGAAGACAATCTTCGCCTCGACCTTGCGGTAGCACGTCGCGCACATCGACACCGCCACGTCGTAGAACAGGTACGGCCTCACCCGCTCGCCCAAGCTGCTGGCCCTCTTTCCCGCCCGAGCCCCCCGACGGCGGCGAACACCCGATTCCGGAATCCCGCAACGGTAACGCGGGACACCAACATGGTAGCATGGAATGGACCGGGGGCCTGACCCCGGCAAGGAGCGTGCGATGGATTCCGGAAGTTCGAGGGCGACCGACGGGGGCGGGGGAGGCCCGGCCGGGGATGGAGCGGAAGCCGGTCGTCTGGAGTGGTTCATCGCGGGCCGCTGGCAGGAGTTCGAGGGCGAGGCGCGCGCGAACCTGTTCCGGGTGGTGACGGTCTGCGCCTTCTACCTGGTGGAGCTGGCGAACTACCACGGTCTCGACCTGGGCGTCGTGCAGATGCCCAAGGTCGCTTCGGTGGATCGCCCGTTCCACACGGCGATCACGGCGCTCTGCGTGGCGTGGCTCGCCGTGGCCTGGGTGGTGTCGGTCTGCCTCAGACGCCAGGTCTTCCCGGCGTCGCTCAAGTACGCGTCGACGGCTTGCGACGCGGTCCTGCTGACGGCGATGCTGCTCGTGGCCGACGGTCCGCGGAGCCCGTTGCTGATCGGTTACTTCGTCCTGGTCAACCTCGCAGGTCTCCGGCTGAACTTGCAGCTGATCCGCTTCACGACGGGCGTTTCGATGGCCGGATATCTGGTGCTGCTGGGCAACGCGCGCTGGTTTCACGAGTCGCTGCGGGTGCCCCGGTACCATCAAGTCCTGTTCCTGCTCTCGCTCGGCTTGGCGGGCCTGTTCGCGGCCCAGGCGGCAAGGCGCGTGAAGGAGCTGGCGGAAGACTACGCGGCGCGTGTAGCGCAGACGGAAAGGGGGAACGCATGAGCCCCGTGGAGAGTCCGCGATCGGCCAGATGCCCTCATTGCGACGCGGTGAACGCGAAGCCGCCTCTTTGCTGGCTGTGCCAGCAGCCGATCAACTCGGGCATCCAGCCGGCGCGGCGAACGGCCAGCCGTTCGGAGTCCTCCTCCCAGACGGACCTGAAGAGGACCAACCCGATGTTGCTGGTGGGGATGGCCGTGGTGCTGATAGGCGCGCTGTTGCTGCACGGGCCGGGGTTCCTGCTCGCCCTCCTCGTCCTGCCCGCGTTGCTGAGTCAGTTGCCGGCGGCGCCGTCGAGCCTGACCGAGAGTTGGCACGGCGAAGTGGATGACGAGGACGCGCTCGAGGCGAAGAAGGGGGGCGCGCCGCGCCCGCGAATCAAAGGCGACACGCTGCTCGACAGCGTGATCGACGTCTGCGGGAAAGCGGCCACCGTGATCGGCTACGTCGCCTGGGCGGCGATCTGCATCTGCTTCGCCCTCTTCGTCACCTGCACGGCCCTCTTCATGGTGGGGTCGCTGCATCATTGAACCCGCACGAACTGTTCGAGCTGGGCCAGAAGACTCGATGGAGCTATCCACTCGTGATGTCGGCGGCCTTCTTGGTCGCCTGGCTGATCGGTCGCCCCAGCCGCCAGAGGCTTCCGGTGGAGCCCTGGCAGCAACGGCGCATTGCCGCAGGCGCGCTGCTCGGCGCGGTCCTCGGCGCCAAGCTCCCTTACCTTCTGGCCAACGCCGAACGGCTCTCCCTGGGCTTCTTCTTTCTTTCGACCCAGAAGACGATCCTCGGCGGGCTGGTCGGAGGCTACCTGGGAGTCGAGGCGGCCAAGTGGTCGCTCGGAGTGCGAGTGAAGACCGGGGACAGTTTCGCGGTGCCCGTAGCTGCCGCCATCGCCGTGGGACGGCTCGGATGTTTCGTCGGCGGCTGCTGCTACGGGCTGCCGACGACCCTGCCCTGGGGAGTCGACTTCGGCGACGGCATACCGCGCCATCCGACGCAGCTCTACGAGTTCGCCTTCCACGCCGCGGCAGCGGCGGCGCTCTGGGAGTGCCGGCGCCGGGGGCTGTTTCCAAGACAACTAATAAAGTTGTACATCCTGACGTATCTGGGCTACCGCTTCGCCAGCGACTTCCTCCGGCCGGAGGCGACGGTCTGGATGTCGCTGACGGGCTACCAGCTCGCGACGGTCGCGCTCGTACCGCTCTTCGCGGGGCTCTGGATGGCGGATCGGCAGCCGCCAAACTTGACTCCAATAGCCCCCAACTTGTAGAAGTTTGGCGCGAAGGGAGTAACAGGAATGCTCAAAATTGGCGACAAGGCCCCGGGCTTTCAGGCCAAAACGGACGAGGGCGAGGATTTCGAGCTGTCGGACTTTCGGGGGCGCACCGTGGTCCTCTACTTCTACCCGAAGGACGACACTCCCGGCTGCACGAAGGAGGCTTGCGATTTCCGCGACAACTACGTCCAGTTGTTGAAGAAGAGCGCCGTGCTGCTGGGGGTCAGCGGCGACGGCCGGGACAGTCACGCCAAGTTCAAGAAGAAACACGACCTGCCCTTCCCACTCGTCGCCGACGAGGACCACTCGATCGCGAAATCGTACGGCGTCTGGCAAGAAAAGAAGATGTACGGCAAGACGATGATGGGCATCGTCCGCACGACGTTCATCCTCGACCACAAGGGCAACATCGCGCACGTGTTCCAAAAGGTGAAGGTCGAAGGGCACGTCGACGAAGTGTTGAAGAAGATTTAGTCATGGTGGGGCTCCGCCCCACGCCCTGGCAGGGGGGCCAGCCCCCCTGCACCCCTTTTGACACACAGGCCCCGACGTGTCGGGCGAGGCTGTCGAGGACAAGCGAGAGTCCCACGTGACAGATGGGGTCCCCAGGGGACTGGTCCCCTGGGCAGGGGTCTGGGGGCAGCGCCCCCAGGTAAACCAACAAGGAGTTCGAATTGCGCTACACCCTATCCGCTCTGGCGGCCCGCACGCACCTGCTCGACGTGGAGCTGTCGCTCCAGGACATCGGGACCGACCCGGTCCGCATTTGCTTTCCGGCCTGGGTCCCGGGGCATTACATGATCGAGGACTTCGCGGGCGTCGTGCGAGGCGAGAAGGCCATCGGCGACGGCGGCAAGGCGCTCGAGTTCCGAAAGATCGACAAGGCCACCTACGAGGTGAAGCCAGGCCGGTCGCGCTCGCTCACGTTCCGCTTCCAGAGCTGGGCTTACGACAAGTCGGTGCACCGCAGCTATCTCGATGACGAGCGATTCACTCTCAACTCCGGCCATGTCTTCCCGTACGTCGTCGGGCGCGAGAAGGAGCCGGCAACGGTCGTGTTCCGCCTTCCCGAGCACTGGGACGGGCCCTACACGGGTCTCGAACCCGTGCCCGGAGAACCAGGCACCTTCACGGCCACCGACTACGACGAGCTGCTCGACTGCCCGGCAATCGCGGGCCACCCGCACGTGAGCACGTTCGACATCGACGGCGTGCCGCACCACCTGGTGGTCGCCGGCAAGGGCAATGCCCCGATGGAGTACCTCGCAAAGGACGTCGAGAAGCTCTCCCGCGAAGCGACCTCGATGTTCGGCAAGATCCCCTACAAGCACTACCACTATCTGGTCGACCTCTCGACCTCGCGCGGCGGCGGTCTGGAACATCGCAACAGCACGCATTGCATGCTCGGCCGCTGGGGCTTCCATCCACGCCAGAGCTACGTCGACGCCCTGGCTCTCTTCAGCCACGAGTTCTTCCACACGTGGAACGTCAAACGCCTGCGCCCTTACCCGCTCGGCCCCTTCGACTACACGCGCGAAGTCCAGACACCCTCGCTCTGGTTCGCGGAAGGCGTCACGAGCTACTACGAGATGATCGTGCTGCGCCGGGCCGGCTGCATCACGCCCCGCGAGTTCCTCGACCTGATGGGCCGGGAGATCCAGCGGCTGTCGCTGACGCCCGGTCGCTGCTTTCAGACGCTCTCTTCGTCCTCCGAGGAGACCTGGATCAAGTTCTACAAGAAGGGCCCGCACTCCCCGAACTCCCAGATTTCATACTACAATAAAGGTTGCATAACAGGAATGCTGCTCGACCTGGAGCTCCGCGGCCGGACGCGGAACAAGAAGAGCTTGGACGACTTGATGCGACGGATGTACGAGAAATACTGGCGCAAGTTGGACCGAGGATTCTTGCCTGGCGAGCTGGAGGAAGAGGCATCCAGCCTGGCAGGCAGCGACATGGGCGGCTTCTTCCAGCGCGCGTTGCGCAGCACGGCTGAGCTGGACATCCAGGGCGGGCTGGCCAACGCGGGACTGGAGGTGGCACACCTGGACAAGGAGCCGCCGGCCGGCGAGGTGATCCCCGTGGCCAAGCCCGAGCCGCTCTCGTACCTGGGGATCGGTCTGGCGCTGGGAAAGTCGCTGGTGGTCGAAAACGTCATCGAAGGCGGACCCGCAGCCGAGGCGGGGCTGACGCCGGGCGACGAGATCCTGGCGGTCGACCGGATGCGCCTGGTGCCTGGCCGTATCGAGAGCCTGCTGGCCGAGATGCCGCCGGGCAAGAAGCTCACGTTCATGGTGGATCGATTCGGCGAGCTCCGGGAGTTCGAGGTCGTCCTGGGCCGGCGCCCGGGCGTATCGATCAGCGTTCGCCCCCGCAAGAGCGCCGGCGATCTCCAGAAGACGATCTGCCGTTCGTGGATGAAGACCGACTGGTCGAAAATCGATCGCGATTCGCCGCCAGTCGTGCAGCGAGAGAGAGACCGGGTGGGATAGGAACTTGTTCCTCGAGGAGGGGCGCCGCAACTCGAGAAGCGGATTTCAGCGCCGTTTCAGCAGGCCTTGCGGTAGCCTTCCCGCCACGACAGGCAACCCTGGCCCGGCAATGCAGGCTGTAGGATGGTCCGCATGAAAAGCTCCAGCACTCGAACCAACGACTTCCCCGTCGGGCTTCTCTATCTCGACGACGAGCTGGGGGGGCAGCTCACCGAGCGCCTCACCAGACGGAGCCGTTCAAGGACAAGCGCGGGCGGTGGCAGAAAATCGTGGCGGAGCACGTCGAGATCACCGAGATGGACGTGGACTACCACACGAAGTACCGGGTTCTGGTGGACCGCTGTTCGCACATCCTCCCGCAAGCGATCGGGGCATTCATGATCTTCGCCCATCAGGGTGTGCACGTCATCAACAACCCGCTGTCTTTCCAGTACTTCATCGCCACGAAGGACGTCGGCTTCGCCGTCTGCCGCTCGCTCGGCGTGAGCGTGCCTGACACCATCGTGCTGCCTCAGCAGAAGAACCGGTTCCTGACGGAGCCGACGCAGTACCGCTACCATCGCCACTTCGACTGGGCGGCGATCGTGGAGCGGATCGGTTTCCCGGCCTACCTGAAGCCGGCGGAGGGTCGAGGCGCGCGCAAGGTCTGGCGGGTGAAGAGCGAGGAAGAGCTGCTCCACTACTACAACGAGAGCGGCGAGGACGTGATGACGCTTCAGAAGGCGGTGCCGAGCGAAAACGAATGGCAGGTGCGATGCCTTTGCCTGGGCCGGCGCATCATCCCGATCAAGTACACCTTCCGACCCAACGACTGGTCGACCTACGAGTACGAGGAGGGGTTCCTCTCGCCCGAGACGGGTCGCCGGGTCCTGGAGCAAGCGAAGGTGATCAACCGGGCTTTCGGCTACGAAATGAACTCGGTGGAGTTCATCATCGACAGGGCCGGCGAGCCCTGGGCGATCGACTTCAACAACCCCGTTCCCGACGGCCGCCTCAAGGCGCTGGGGCCGGTCTACTTCAACGACTACATCGAGGGCCTGAAGGCCCGGGTACTCGAGATCGCCTTCGACCCGCCGCCGTTCCCTTTTCTGCCGGTCGAGGTGAATCGCCTGGCCGAGATCGGGCGGCTGTCCAAGAGCCCCCAGGAAAAATTCGCGCTCGCGCTCGCGGAGGCGGACAAGTACTACGGGTGGTAGGGGAAGCTAGTCTTCCTTCAGCGGGAAGATGGGAATGATCCCGCCGCCGCTCGACACGTTGACCACGTTGGAGGCGGAGACGCGGCCCAGGCAGCCGGCGTACTTGCCGTCGAAGATGTAGGGGTTGATGTTGAGGTACTTCTTTTCGAGGACGACCTTGCCGCCCTTCAGAACGGGCATCTCGTACTCGGGGACGTGGACGGCCTCCTGCACGACCCACCAGCTGCAGCCCATGGTGTCGCGCACGTAGGCTTGCCACTCGGCGGTGTCGGTGGTGCGGCCGACTTTCACGTCGTGGCCGCCGGCGCCCCAGCCGGGCTTCAGCACCAGCCGCTCCCGGTTCTTGATCATGTACTCCGCCAGCGAGATGTCGCTGCCCTCCGGAGACATCGTGATCGTCTCGTCGAGCTTGCGCGTCCACGGGAGGTGGTCGTTGATGCACTTCACTTCCTCTTCCGTGAAGTAGTGGTGGTTCACGGGGTTGGAGATGAAGGACATGGCCTCCTTCTGGGCGCCGATGATGGCGCGCCAGGGGTTGAGGCAGACGATGGCGCGGTCTCGGATGGCGTCGAGAAAGTCCTTCATCTCGTGCGGGAATCGCTTGAAGAAGAGGAAGCGCAGCGCCAGGTTGACGAGGTCGAAACGGACGCGGTTGGACCAGAGTCCGCCGTCGCGATATTCCAGATCGCGCGGGTCGACGAAGTGCGCGTCGTACCCGTGTTCCACGAGGTAGTCGCGCGTGATCTCCATATCCGAGCCGGGGAGGTACTCCTTGAAGCTGCCAATACCGATGCGCGGCTTGTCCTTGGTGCCGCCCGCGTCCTTGTAGCAGTGCAGCATCGCGTCGAGGCCGGCCTTCAGCATCGCGCGATCGCCCGGCTTGCTGTAGCTGGCGATCAGGTCCTGGTACATCGGATAGCTGCGGAAGATCTCCTCGAGCGTGTCGCACCAGGCGCGGCCGCCGGGGTTGTCCGTATTGAACTCGATGAACTTGAGGTTCTTGCCGTCGAAGAGCGCGTCGTGGCGATTGAGCACCGTGGGCTTGGAGTAGCCCGGGTCCCAATCGATCCACTCTTTTGGGATCTCGGTGTAGGGGAAGTGGGCACGGACGTGGGGATCGTCCCGGTAGCCGTTGACGACCTTGTCGATGATTCGGTCGAAGGTCTCACCGACGGTCTTGATGCGATTCAGGGCAGCCTGGCTCAGGAAGAGCGGCGTGAGCGTGACGGGCATCGTGCCTCCGTCGCGGCCATAGGTGCAGCGCCGCTTGGCGAGCGTCGTGAGCATCTCCTGTCTCTGGCGGATCACCTCTGCCGGATGCGCGATCATCCACTCCGTGAGCTTCTGCTCCTTGTGGCTGACGACGACCGCGACGGAGGGCGGAGGAGGCGTGGCCGCCATGGCGCTTTCGGCGGAGATCTGCTCCGTGTCGCCGCCCGGCTCGCCCAGTCCCGGAGGGCTGCCGACGGGGGCGACCTCGGGCGACGCCGCGGCCTCTGGCGTCTCGAGCTTGCTGGACACAACGGCGCTGGTCGTCTTCTTCTTCGCTGGCATCAGGACCTCCGGAAAAGGGGCGAGTCGGTTGGTGGCGACAGGGTAACATGGGTCGCTAGGGGAGGGCTTCGCCCCCAATCCCCTACCAGGGGCCAGTGGCCCCGGAACCCCGTTTGATGGAGTGACGTGGGAGACCACGGCGAGGGCAGGGGGACGATTCGAGATTCGCTCGACGCGGAGCTGGATCGAGATGTCGGCGTCAGTGGCTCCAGCAGGTCGTTTTGGGGCTGCGATGGTCTACGACTTCGCCCGGCAACGTTGCGTGCTGTTCGGAGGTACGAGTGACGGGATGCATGCCCTGGGGGACACCCGGGAGTGGGACGGTTTCTCCTGGGCCGCGAAGTTGCCTGTTTCGAAGCCTGGAGCCCGCTCGACGCCCGCCTTGGCGTATGACGCCGTGCGAAAGGTCGTCGTAATCTTCGATGGCGATGCCAGCGGTGGACAGCTCACGCGCTTGCTGAACGACATGTGGATGTGGAACGGGACCAACTGGAGTGCGGTGCCGGCAACCACTCCGACCTCTCGCGCCGACTCCGCGATGGTCTTCGAAGGCTCGCAGGGCTCGCTGCTCCTCTTCGGCGGAACGCGCCCGGGAGGTCTGGTGCTGGCCGATACATGGCAGTACCGAGGCGGGGTATGGCACCTGCTGTCCCCTGCCGCGTCCCCCCCGGCACGCCCCACCCTCGCCCTCTCCTCCCTGCAGGGATCGGCCCAACTTCCGTCCGCCCCGATTCGCCTCGCCGCTGTCAGCCCTACGCAGTACACCACCTCGTTCTTCATCTCCATTCCGACTGCAGGGACCTTCGGAGTCTTTTCACTCACCTTCGCCACCCGCAACACGGCCGGCATTGCGATGCAGGCCCAGCCAACCGGTAACGTGCTCACGCTCGACCTCGCCAACCACCCCCCGAACGTGAGCGCCGGCCCGCCCGTCGTCATTGGCCCACCCCTACACCGTCGCCGACTTGTTGCAAGACACGGGGGCCGAGTGGGTCGCCTGGACCGAGCCCGACGAGACGGGCATGGCCTGCTTCCACGTCTACGCGCCGGGTTCGGGCGTTTCCCCTCCGCGTCTCCGCGGGGCGCAGTCCTATCTCGTCATGAAACGACACGGAACTTCATCGCCCGTGTTCACGGGCGTACCCTGGCCTGTAGCGGCCGCCTGCCTGAAGCTGGGTGCGGGGATCAATGCCGTGGCCTATCCCTACGGGTTGCCGGCCGGAGAATCCGCCTACAACCTGCTGCAACGCGCCGGCGCGAACTACGTCGTCGGAGTACCCGGAGGGCCCGGGTCGTCTTGCATGAAGCCCTTCATCCCGATGATGCTGCCCGACTTCCCACTCACGCCCGGCCAGGGCATGCTCGTCAGTTCTCCCAGGGCGCAGGCCGTCACCTTGCCGCGCCCGGCGCAGCGAGAGCGCGAGATTCAGTGGCCGCTACGGGCCTCTCGCATTTGTGGCAAGCTCTCGAACCCGAGCGAATCGCGCCGCCACATCATGCCCGGGAACTTCAGCCGCCAGCCGATTGCACTCGTCGGTGAGCAGTTCCCAGTCGAGCCGATCGTCCAGTCGGGCGACAACGCTGGCTGCGTCCGTGAGATCGCGATCTCGGGTCGAGAGTACCTTGAGCAAGATGAAGTCTTCCGGACTCACGAGCGTCAATAGCCGGTCTCTCAGAGGCCCACGGAGCGCGCGTTCCAGGACACAGGCGGCAAATCGTCGCGAAAGCGGCGAGACGAAGTCCACCGTATTCGAGCCGCTGTCGTTCAGTCCAGGCAGCAAGGTCAACCGATCGACCGACACTCCTCCAAAGATCAAGCCCTCGAAGGCGATCTGAAGCTCGAATTCCTTGGCGCGAAGCGCAGCCGCGGCCTGGGCCGTCGATACCTCCATCACGCAGAAGTCGGCGTCCCGCGTTTCTCGCGCTTCGCCGTACGCAGCCAGTGCCAGGCCGCCGTAAAGCGCGTGACGCAGACCCGCGGCCTCCAGCGCCTCAGCGACTGCCAGCGCTACGGCTGTCGGGTCTTCGAGGTCCATGCTCACGCTCATCGAGCACAGTCTTTCCCAGTTCTCGAAGCTCCCGAGTCGCCCGACGCAGGAGCGACCGTTTGCGAGCCGCGTCTTCGAGCCATTTGGCCAGCTCCTCCTGGGTGATCTGCACGAGTCGATTCTACTGCACGTCCGAGCAGGGCGGGGGGGCGGTCCCGCGACAAGCGACACTCCGGCCTCCCCGTCTTAACATGTTCTTCCAACCGTGGCGGAAATCTTCGAGCACAACCTGGACCGGGCCGCGTTTGCGGAGCACTACGAGCTGCTGAGCGAGCTGGGCGCCGGCACGTTCGGAAAGGTCTACCTGGCCCGCCAGCACTCGCTGAGGCGCAGCGTGGCCGTGAAGCTCTTCGCCGCGCGCGTGGGCGGTTGGGCAGGCGAGGAAGCGGCCCGCATCGTGCGCGAGGCCCGTATCATGGCCGGCCTCTCACACCCGAGGGTCCTCAAGATCTTCGACGCCGGAGTGCTGGAAGGAGCCCCGTTCCTCGTCGTCGAATACCTCGACGGCAGCGACCTGGCCCGACACCTGGCCAAGCAAGGCGCCCTGGGAGTGACCGAGTCGCTGCGGTTGGGGCTCGCCATCGCCGAGGGGCTCGAGTACTTGCATCAACAGAGGATCGTCCACCGCGATTTGAAACCCGCCAACGTGTTGCTGGGCCGCGACGACGCCGTGAAGGTGAGCGACTTCGGAATAGCCCGCCCCGTCGAAAGCACCGCCGCGCTCACGGCAGAGGGGATGATGCTGGGGACGCCGTTCTACATGCCACCCGAGATGATCCGGACCAGCAGCGCGGGAACCGCGGGCGACATCTACTCGCTCGGCCTCATCCTCCATGAGTGCCTGCACGGCGAACTGCCCTTCGATACGGCCGGGTCGGTCGGCGAGGTCTTCCGCCGGCGCCTCGCCGAGCCGTTGCGCGAGCCTTCGGCGCAGCTTCCTGCGACGCTCGGCACGCTCTTGCGCCAGTGTCTCGAGACGGACCCTGACCGCCGGCCGGCGGCTGCGGCGGTGGCCGCCGGACTGCGCAAGGCTTCGCTCGCCGCGCTCAGCCTGGGCGTCACGGCGCCCGCGGCGACGCGACCCGCGACGCAGGAGTCGTCCAGGACGAGTTGGGACTCCGGCACGATGGTGGCTGGCCAGTCTGCGGTCTCGAAAGCGCAGAAGACAGCGCGGATCTCACGGCCAGCGACGCCCGCGCGCTCGCGTTGGCCCAGGATCTTGTTCGGCGTCCTGGTGGCGCTTGCGGCCGGTGCAATCGTCCTCCAGCCCAAGCATCCAGCCCCGCCGAGTCCGCCGCCGCCGCCACCGACTGCTGCCGTGCCTCACGCGGCTCCGCCGCCGGCGCCCGCAAACGTGGAAGCCGAGAGAATCGCGGCGATCGTCGATCTGGCGGCCCACCTGCGGAGCGTCGGGTTGGACTACGTCGTGCGTCACGGAGGCATCTCGCCCGCGCTACTCCGCGCCCGAATCGAGCAACCCGAGATGGCCAGCCGTCTCACGCGCGCTGCCGGCGCCCTGGCGGTGCTGGCACCCGGTCGTCTGCCTGTCTCCGAAACGACTCGATCGCTGATGCCGCTCCATTGGCTTCGGCTGGCCGACACGCGGCTGAAGACCGCCGGCGAGAAGTCGCCCGCTGCGTTAGCCGCGCTGGCCGGCGCCGCATTTCCGTTGCTGCTGGAGGCCCCGCGCGATGCGGCCGTGATCCGCTCCACCGCAGCGGGAGTGCCGTGTACCCTGGCAGAAGAGCCCCGAGGCGAGCTTGGCCCGGCGCTCGAGGACAGGGAACGGTTGCCGGTCCTGAAGCTGTCCGTTCCTCGCCTCTCGGGCCGCACGAATTCGACGGTCTGGTGGGTCCTCGACGTGGACGGGTTGTCTCACGAATACGTTCTCGACGTCTTCCTGCAGACCCGCGCCGGCACTCTGGTCTTCCCCTTCGTTGCGCTGCAAGCGGCGCCGGTCTACAACGGGATGATCTCGATGGGGTTCGATCCCCGGCTGCTGGACGGGTGGACGGGTACGGTCCGCGCCGGTTGTAGCCCGCTGCGGGGCCCCGTTCGCAAGCCTCCGGTGGTGCGGCGCCTGGAGCTGCGAGAATCGGAGGCCAGATGAGCGTAGCGCTTGCCGTCCGTATCCGGATGTCTTAACTTTCGGCTCGAAGATCGGGGGACTACCAACCATTCATGTTGACGAAATCCCCGTCGTTCCGCTATTACCGATGGGAGTTCCGAAGGGGGCGGGAAAGCTGTTTCCGCTAATGCCCGAGCACCACAAGAAACACCCAGGCATCGAACCACGGCCGCACACCGAAACCGTCCCCGTGCGCTTCGAAGCCGAAGTGCCTGAGCTGCCCGCGGGCACGCGGGTCTGGCTCACCGGAAGCGGCAGCTCGCTTGGCGCCTGGAAGGCCGCGGGCGTGCGCATGGAGCACCTGGCCGGCAGCCTCTGGGTCAAGGAGGTCCGGCTCCGCAAGAACGCGCTGATCTTCTACAAAGCGACTCTCGGCTCCTGGGAGCGCGTCGAGAAGACCACCGGCGGCGGCGAGGTTGCCGATCGAGAAGTGATCGCTCGCGGCCCCATGACGATCCGCTTCAAGGTCGAGCAATGGGCCGACGGCACGCACCACGAACCCCTTAGCACGCGGGACGCTCACGTGTTGGACCTCGGCAACTTCGGCAGGGAGCTCACCGGATTCAACCACAAGGTGCTCGTCCACGTGCCGCCGGGCTACGACGAGAACGGCGACGCCCACTATCCCGTCCTCTACATGCTCGACGGGCAGAACATCTTCGACTGCGCCACCGCCTTCCTGGGCCAGGCGTGGGACGCGGACAAGGTGCACGACGAGCTGGTCCGGGACAAAAAAGTGCGACCGTTCTTCATCGTCGCCATCTACCACGTCAACAATCGCGACCGTTTCTACACTCCGGTGAAGGACCCGCGCTTCGGCGGCGGCGACCTGGACCTGCTGGCGAGCACCATCTTCCAAGACATCGAGCCGGTGCTCCGGGAGCGCTTCCGCATCGAGGAGGGGCCCCAGTTCACCGCCGTCTGCGGCTCCTCGCTCGGGGGGCTGGCCGCCTTTCACCTGGGCTGGCGCTATCCCGACCGCTTCGGCATCGTCGGAGCGCTATCCCCCTCGCTCTGGTGGGCCAGCAACCACACGGTCGCGCTGGTGCGTCAGGACAAGAGCCTTCCAAAACCGAACCGCTACTGGCTCGACATGGGCACGCACGAATCCGAGATGCTGCTGGCGCCCGTGCGCGAGGTGATGGAGCTGGCCGACCTCCTGGCCGAGAAGGGCTACAACGTGGCGCTCGAGATCGACGAGAACGGCCGCCACAACGAAGCCGCCTGGAAGAAGCGCCTGCCGCTGGTCTTCCAGTGGATGTTCGGCGACAAGCCGGGGCGAAAGTAGGGCGACTCCGCCCTTCCCGACAGAAACGGTGTCTTGCGGGCGCCGATGCGGATTTCTATTCAGAAGCCGCCGTAGTGGATGGACCGCAGATAGCGCACGCCCGAAACGACCACCGTGACGTCCGGGTGGGCCTCGGTCAGGCAGAACAGATCGGCCTTCTCGAGATCGTGCACGCACAGACGGACCCGCTCGAGCCGCCCGCCCAGCGCCGCCATCTCCCCGGCTCCCCTCACATGGGCGCAGGCCAGGCCGGCCGCCAGGACCAGCAGAGCGCCCACCCGAGGCCATCGGCGCCGCGGGGCGCTTTGGATGGAGAACGCTACCGCGGCCACGGCGATCGCCGACACCAAGAAGAGCATCGAGAAGGTCGGGTATCGCCCCGCCGTGGCCTGTTCGTAACCCGAAGACAGCCGGCCGAGGCCCGAGCCGGCGGCGATGGCAAGAACGTAGAGGGCGACGGCGCACCAGGCCCGGCATTGTGGCATCAGCCGAGGCTCCCGGAGGGCGACGTACGCGAGACCTCCCGCCAGAGCGGCGCACTCCACGATGCCGAGAAACACGGCCAGAGGCGGAGTTACGAGGAAGAAACCGCCCAGGAACGCGAGCACGTAGCGGACGTACTCGGCAGGATAGTAGAGCGCCATCCGCCAGTGCGGCGCGTGCGCGGATGCGTCGGGTCCCCAGGCATACGCGAGCAAGGCGCATGCGCCCGTGCCGAGCCATCCCAGGAGTCGACGGCTCCTTCCAGTCCTCCAGGCGAGCAGCAGCGCGCCCGCGGGCCAGATGAAGAGACCGCTGGCCATCGTGCACGTGCCGGCCAGGGCGGCGACGAGAGCGGCCCAGTAGCGGCGCCGGCAATCCGGCGGACCGCTCACCAGGCACCAGACTGCGCCGGCCAGGCAAAGGTTCGACAGGAAGAGCGCCAGTTGCCAGCCCCAGAGCCAGTTCTCGAACTGCGAGGGAGAAAACACGGCCGCGGAGATCGCGACAGTCACGAGCGGGCTGCTCCCGGGCGAGTCGGGGGCCCCGTCGCCGGCCGCCAGGCGCAACAAGAGCAGGAACACGGCCCAGGCCATCGCGTAGCTCACCGCCAGCTCGAAGCGCACATCCCAACTCGTGAGGAGCGCCGAGCCGAGCATCAGCAGCCGCGGGAGGAGCACCCGGTGCTCGTTGTGCAGCTTCCAGAGATCGGTCAGGCCCAGGGTGCCGTCGCGCGCGCGGGCGAGGACGCCGACGAAGTCCCATTGGTCCCACCACGGCACATTTACGGCGTGACACGCGATCAGCACCGCCAAGACGAGCGGCGGCACAGCCGCAGCCGCGAGCGCCAGGCGACGCGTCGGGCTTTGGGCCGCAGGCTCTTGACTGTAGGCTGTAGGAACGACGACACCTGGGAGTGGCGGCCCAAGGAGCTCGATGGGTTCTCCGATCGAGGTTGCTCCGCAGAGCGCCATTCCCGGCCTCCAGCCTACAGCCTACAGCCTACAACCTCCGCCCTCTAGCCTCTGCCCGGTCTCCATGCCCTCCGACCAGCCCACGCTCCCAGGCCCCGGCACGCCGGCATCCCAACGGCGCAGCGCCGTGACGCACTGCGTCATCGTCTTCCTGCTGCTGGCGGCGGGCAGGGCCGCAGCGGACCCTTCAGAAGCGGCCCTCGCCGTTCCGCTGCGCGTGCATTTGCTGCGTTCGCGGGCCGCGGGAGCGGCTGGGACCGTGCTGACCACGGCCGACGTCGAGCGGGTCGTCGAAAAGGCCGGGCGTATCTGGGCCCAGGCAGGCTTGTCGCTGACGGTGGACCGGGTGGTCGAGGAGCGAGCCACCGGACCGCTGGCGGAGTCGACGGGAACGTTGGGATCGGAGAGCCTGAGCTCGCTCGTGCCCTCAGCCAGCTTCGATCCTCGAGCGTTCAACGTCTACTTCATCCGGCGGATGCAGGCGAATGGTATCCTGGTACCGCACCAGGGGCTTCCGGCGATTTTCGTCAAGGACACGGCGCAATTGCGTCAGGTCCCGGCAGGAGCGGACGAGCCAATCCCGCGCGTCCTCTCCCACGAGCTTGGCCATGCCCTGGGGCTGGCGCATCAGGAGGAAGTCCAGAACCTCATGGCATCGGGAACGTCCGGGACCTCGCTCAATGCCCTGGAAAAGCAGGCAGCGCGAAAGAACGCGTCCACGGTGCCCTGGATCCGCCGGGTTGCGGCCGGCCAGAGGTAGCGCCCTTTGCCCCACACCAAGATTCCTCCCACAGCCACCATCCGGTTCGAAATCGCCGTCCCGCCCGGCACACCCAAGGACGCCGACATCTACCTGGCGGGTGATGCCCCGGCGCTGGGCAACTGGGACGAAGCCGGTCACAAGCTGCACCCCGAGGAGCCGCACCGCTACTCCGCGACCGTCGAACTGCCCAGGGACAAGGCCGTCCACTACAAGCTCACGAGGGGAAGCTGGACGACCGTCGAATCCGATGCGTTCGGCCGCGACGTTCCCAACCGGGTCGCCCACATCCGCGGATACGAGACGATCCACCTGCGCGTGGCGGGCTGGAAGGACCACCATCTGCAGCCCACGGGCAAGCAACCGCTGGCCGGCAACGTGTCGCTCACGACGGTCAACTCGCGCCTGCTTCGGGGGGAGCGGAGGATGTGGGTCTACACGCCGCCCGAATCGGCAGGCCCCGGGCCGTATCCAGTCCTGCTCTGCCTGGATGGACTGAATTGCTTTCATTGGGGCCGTTTTCACGATTCGATGCCGGTCTCCTGGGGGCTGGACGTCATTGCCGACAACCTGATCCTCGCCGGGAAAATGCAACCCGTCATCCTCGCGGCGGTGGCCAACTCGCGCCGTCGGGCGAGCGAGTACACGCCCTGGCGCGACCAGTACCACCGCATCGGCGGACTGGCGCGCAAGACCTACACCGCCTTTCGCGACGAGTTTCTCCCGCACCTGGAAAAGAACTTCCCCGCGCGCGCCGAAGCTGCCACCAATGGCATCCTCGGCTCCAGCCTGGGCGGGCTCTTCAGCTTTTGGTCCGCGTTGCAGGAGCCGTCTATCTTCAGCCGCGCCGCGGTCGTCAGTCCGGCCTTCTTCTGGGGTCAGTGGACCATCCGCCAGTTCTTGCTGACCCGGCGGGTGCGCTCCGGCTTGAGGATGTGGATGGACGTCGGCACCAACGAGATCGTCGCCGCAGCCGA
>JACQFU010000196.1 GCA_016199905.1 Candidatus Wallbacteria bacterium | reverse complement strand
CCGGAAGCCGGGTCCTCATCGGGGCCAGACCCAGACCGGATCCTCGCAGCGTTCCAGCTGGCGCTTCCGCATGTCTTCAGCGCGACCCGGTAATCAGATACGATCCCGATAACGTCGCGCGGGACTACCGCGTGTTCGCGGGACCCCGGCGCAACCTGAGGATCGAACGGGCCGAATGAGCGGGCGTCACATCGGGTAGGCTTCGGACGACCGCTCCAGGTCGCGGAACGCCGTGAACTGGCCGAGGAATGCGAGCCTCACGGTGCCGAGAGGACCGTTGCGCTGCTTGCCGATGATGACCTCGGCGACGCCCTTGTCTTCCGTGAGCTTGTTGTACACCTCGTCGCGGTAGAGGAACAGCACCAGGTCCGCGTCCTGTTCGATGGCTCCGGACTCTCGCAAGTCCGACAGGATGGGCCGCTTGTCCTCGCGCTTCTCAACGGCGCGCGAGAGCTGGGAAAGCGTGACGACCGGGCAGTCGATCTCGCGAGCCAGCGACTTCAGCATCCGGGAAATGTTAGAGATCTCCATCTGGCGACTCTCGAACTTGGAGTGGGGATCTGTGATGAGCTGCAAGTAGTCGATGACGATGAGGCCCACGTTGTGTTCGCGCTTGAGGCGGCGCGCCTTGGAGCGGATCTCCCGGACGCTCTTTGAATCGACCTTCGCCCGGCTGCAAAGCATGCGGAGCACGAGTTGCTTTGCGGACATCTCCAGGCTGAAGAAGACAGCCGGGATGTTGTGAAGCAGGGCCGCGTTCTTGAGCATCTCCAGTGCGAAGGCGGTCTTGCCCATCGAAGGCCGGGCCGCGAGAACGATGAAGTCCTGCTTCTGGAAGCCGGTGGTGAGCTTGTCGAGATCGGCGAACCCGCTCGGCACTCCACTCACCATGGCGCGCGATTCGTAGAGCTTCTCGATGAGCTGGAAGCCCTCGCTCACGACGTCCTTGATGTGGTGGTAAGGTCGAACTTCGCGCTGCTGGCCGATGCGGAACAGCTCGGCCTCCGCGAAGTCTAGGATGTTCTCGACTTCCAGCTCCTCCCCGTAGGCCTGGCGGCCCAGCTCGTTGGAGAAGTTGATGAGGCGGCGCAGAGCACTCTTACCGGCGACGATCTTGGCGTAGTAGTCGGCGTTGGAGGCGGTCGGCGTCACGCCGAACAACTCCATCAGGTAGCTCATCCCGCCGACCTCTTCGAGAATGGCCGCGCTTCGCAAGGAGTTGGCGAGCGTTACGATGTCGACGGGCTCGTTCTTGTCCATCAGCTGCTGGATGGCGCGAAAGAGCAGCCGGTGGCGCGTCCGGTAGAAATCCTCCTCGGTGATGAGCTCGAGGATCTTGACGGCCTTCTCCGAGGAGAGAAGCATCGAGGCCAGCACGGACTGCTCCGCCAGCATGTTGTTCGGCGGGACTCGCGGGGACAGTTCGCTTTCAGCCATCGGTGGATCGGAGCAACGTCACGGTTCGAAGAAGTGGACGCGCGGCGCCCTCAAACATGCGCGCGCTGGCCGGCTCGTGGCCAGTGAGCTCGAAGGTCGAGCGGGATTCGGGTGAAGAGGAGCCCCGACAGGGTGCGACCGCCTTCCCGAGAAGCAGGCAGGTCGCCCTTTGGGGCAGCCTGCCGATCCGCGAGACGGTCCAGGGTACGCGCGGGCCGGGCCCGCAGGAGCAACAGCTGGTAGCACGATCACTGGCGTCTAGCGCGACGGACTCTGCAATCGAATACGACTAACCAGTGGTTGGGAAGAGAGATGCGCATCAGGAAAACCGGAGGGAGCGAGCGTGGCGCCCTCGGGCGGCCGGGTCAGCTTGCGCTCGACTCGACCTGATCCTCGCCGTGCATGGCCTCGGCCGTCAAAGGTTCCTCGTGGGCGGGCTCGTCCTCGAGCTCGCCCGCGATCTCCAGGCGCAGGGTGGCGCTCACGCCGGTGTCGAGCTTGGCGGTGAAGTGATACACGCCCAGGTTCTTGACGTGCTCGGGCAGGTTGAGCTTGCGCTTGTCGACCGTGAGGCCCGAGAGCTCGAAGACCTTGTCAGCGACCTCCTGGGGCGTGACGGAGCCGAAGAGCTTGCCTTCCTTGCCGGCCTTCTTGACCACGCGGATATGGAGCCGGGAGAGGGCCTCGGCAACCTCCTTGGCGGCGGAGATGCGCTTTTTCTTGAGGTCTTCGGCGACCCGGATCTTCTCTTTCAGATCCTTCATGTTCCCCGCAGTGGCGGGAATGGCCAGCTTCCGCGGAAAGAGGAAGTTGCGGGCGTAACCGTCCTTGACCTTGAGAACCTCGTTTTTGCCGCCGAGGTTATCGATGTCTGCTCTGAGAATGACTTGCATGACGATCCTCCTAAGAGTGGGTGAATGCGAGAGTATGAGTGAAGAGTCTAGAAATCGATGTCGTCATCCCAGTCGTCGTGCTGCGACGGCGTGGGAGGTTCCTGTGGGCGCTCCAAGCGCCGGAAATCCATCCAGGAGTCGAAGATGGCGACGATCGCCAGCTCCCGTAGATAGACGATGAGGAAGGTGTAGGCGATGGCGGTCAGGAGCGGGTCGAGTCGCAAACGTTCGATCCAGTAGGCTGCGATAGCGCAAGCGAGCACCATGTAAGGAAGCAGGCTCGCGAGCAGCAGGCTCTCGCCGACGAACTCGCCCATCGGGTTTCCCATCAGGGTCGAGAGCGCCCGAAGCGAAAAGAACGTGATGGGGCCCCAGGACAGGAACCAAGGCACCTTCCATGTGCGGAAATTGTCGAGCGCCGGTAGCCGGATCCCGATCTTGGCCAGGGTCCAACGCGCCGTGAAGTAGAAGAGGGCGAAGTAGACGAACGCGGCGACGAAGAAGAGGCCGATTGGAAAACGATTCACACGCTGCAGGAGCTGGCGAGATTCCTCGTTGCGCTTGAGAAAGTCGGTGTAATCCTGGGTGGTCTGAGCGCGAGCCGCGGCCACTGAAAGGGTCTCTCCGGTGAGCTTGAGGAAAATCTGGTCAAGTCCGCGGGCAACCGGCGTTTCTGAATTTCGCACCAGGCTGTCCAGCATTCGATTGGGGTCGTAGATGCCGTCGATCACGACAGCGGTTGTCGGCAACCGGTCGGAGGAGGATGCGTAGAGGTTGTAGCCGTAGAACAGGACGGTGAGGAGAACCGTAAGGCCCAAGGCGCCTGCAGCGAGGATGCGCATCGCCGAGAGCTCGAGGCGGGCGAGGCCGCCTAGAATCAGGGCGCTGGCGACAAAAGGGAGCGCGTACAGCTGTCCGGGCGTGGAGGCCACGGCGAAGATGACGGCCAGGAATCCGACCATGCAAAACAGCCCCGCG
>JACQFU010000195.1 GCA_016199905.1 Candidatus Wallbacteria bacterium | reverse complement strand
CGGCGAACCTCCGGTGAAAGTGCAGGTCGCGAAGGACGGACTGGCGCCGGTGGTAGTCGACGACGGACTCGTCGCCGTGGAGGAGCTTCCGGACCGCCTTGGGCAGACACCGTGAGGATCGGCTATACTTTCGTTGGTACGGCAACCGCCTGCCACCCAGCCGCGGGGGTACCTCTTGCCCAAGATCTTGGTCGTCGAGGATAGCGAAACCCAAGCTACGGAGCTGAAGATCATCCTGGAGGCCGCCGGCCACGCCATCGAGCTTGCCGGGGACGGCAGGGAGGGGCTCTCGGCATTCCGGGGGCAGCGGTTCGATCTGGTCGTGAGCGACGTATTGATGCCCCATGTGAGCGGATACGAGCTGTGCCGAACGATCAAGGACGAATCGCCCGGTCTCCCGGTCATCTTGCTGACGGGCCTCGACGACCCGGCAAACGTCCTGCGAGGCTACGAGGCCGGGGCCAACGGCTTCATCGTGAAGCCCTACGAGCCGGATCATCTAGTCACTCGCATTCACGACGTCCTCTCTCCGCTCTGGGCCATCAGGGAAAGGATCAGCAGCTTCCTGCTCAGCGCGTTCGAGGACCTGGGCCGAGTGATGGAGGCGAAGCACCTGGCCGAGGTTCGCGAGATGAACGCGCGGTCCACGCTGCAGCTCCACGCCAGCGAGGAGCGATTCCGGTGCGCCTTCGAGGAGAACCCGGTGGGCATGGCCATGACGCATCCGGAGGGTCGATTCGTCCGCGTCAATCCCGTCCTCTGCCAGATTCTCGGCCACTCCCGGGAGGCGCTCCTGGAGCGCGGCTGGACGGACGTGACGCACCCCGGGGAATGCGAACGGATCGCGGCCTACCTCGCGAGGTCCAGGTCCGAACCGCGGCCCGGGAAGCTGGAGTCGCGCTTCATCGCCGGCGACGGACGGCACGTCCTGGCGGAACTGACCGTCACGCGGATGCACGACGCGGAGGGCACCTACACAGGCGACCTGTGGATGCTCGAGGACACCACCGAACGTCGCAAGGTAGAGGACCTCTATCGGCAGTCCCAGAAGATGGAGGCCGTGGGCCGGCTCGCCAGCGGCGTGGCGCACGATTTCAACAACGTGCTCACGGCGATCATCGGCTACTCCAATCTCATCCTGGGGGCGATGCCCCCGGACAACACCTTCCGGCCGGATACGGAGGCGATACTGAGAGCAGCCCAGCGGGCCGCTGGACTGACCAAGCAGCTGCTCGGTTTCAGCCGGCCGCAGGGGATGGTCGTGCGTTCGGTCGACCTCAACGCGATCGTTCTGGACGTCAAGGAGATGCTGGCGCGGCTGCTCGGCGCAGACGTGGAGTTGGAGACGCAGCTGTCCAAGCCGCTGGGACCGGTCAGGGCCGATCCGGACCTTCTGACTCAGGTGATCGTGAACCTTGCCGTGAACGCGCGAGACGCGATGCCGAGCGGAGGAAAGCTGGTGGTGGAGACCCGCGACGTGGCTTTCGACGATTGGTACGCCGGCGGCCATCCGCCGGCCAAGGCGGGGCCTTATGTGGTGCTGGAGGTTTCGGATACGGGTGCGGGCATGTCTGCGGATACTCTGTCGCACATGTTCGAGCCGTTTTTCACCACCAAGGAAAAGGGCAAAGGGACCGGCCTGGGCCTTGCGACGGTGTACGGGATCGTGAGGCAATGCGGGGGGCATATCGACGTCTGGAGCGAGCCTGGCAAGGGTGCTTCCTTCCGGGTGTATTTGCCCCGCGGCAGCGAGTGCGAGGTTGCCGTCCGGCCGGCGCCGCGCCCGCAGGCGGTTCTCCAGACGGGAGACGAGACGGTGCTGGTCGTGGACGACGAGGCCCCCGTGCGCAGCCTGGCCGCGCGCATCTTGCGAAGGGCGGGCTACACCGTCCTGGAGGCTAGCGACGGCGAAGCCGCGCTGGAGACCCTGGGAAGCCACAAAGGTCCGCTGCACCTGCTGCTTTCGGACTTCGCGCCGTCGGAGCTGGCGCGCAAGGTGCGCGAGGCGAGCGACGGCGAAGTTCCGCAGGTCTGAGAAACCCCGGGGTCAAGCCGGCGGTTTCGTGTAGCGGGCGCCGGCTTCCTCCACGCCAAGAGGTTCGACGCGGGCGCGCACGCCGAGCGGCTCGAGCACTCGAACCAGGCGCGCAGCCAAGGCGCGGCGCTCGTCGGTCCTGACCAGGACCAGTATGGTCGGGCCGGCGCCGCTCAGGAAGGCGCCTGCGGCGCCGGCGCTTCTTGCCGCGGCGAGCACCTCGCGAAAACCCTTCACGAGCGGTGCGCGGTACGGTTGATGGAGGCAATCGTCCAGGGCCTCCCACAGGTCGCCGGCGGCGCCGGAGGCCAGCGAACCGCAAAGCAGCGCGACGCGAGAAAGGTTGTGGACGACGTCGGCCCTGGAGTACTCGCGCGGCAGCACGGCGCGGGCCTCCGCCGTGGAGAGCGGATAGTCCGGAATGACGGCCAGCACGCCGAGCGAAGCCGGCAGCCGCAGCTTGGCGAACATCACCCTGCCGTCTGCGGACACAGCGGACGCAGTGAGTCCGCCGGCGATCGCGGCCGTCACGTTGTCGGGGTGGCCCTCCAGACGAGTGGAAAGGTCCAGCAGCTCCTGCCGCTCCAGTTCGGGCCGAAGGAACCTCGAGGCGATCATCAGCCCCGCGACGATCGCCGTGGCGCTGGAGCCCAGCCCGCGGGCGGGCGGCACGCGGCAGTCCACGGACAGCTCGAAGGGCGGCGCCTCCAGCCCTCGATGACGGTAGGCCTCCAGAACCGCCCGGTAGATCAGGTTCTCGGATGGGCGCTCCGGCGGCAGCTCCCCGGCCTCGGAGCCGGTCGCCTCGAAAGAGCACGCCTCGGCCGGCCGGCCCCGGAAGATGTTGTGCAACGCCAGGGCCAGGCCCATCGTGTCGAACCCGGGACCCAGGTTGCCGCTCGTTGCGGGCACGCGCACGGCGACCGGTTGTGAGGCGCCCGTGGTCATGTGCGGCCGCAGCGTCGCCTCACGCTCCCAGCACCTTGCCGAGCGCCCGACAGACTCCGTCCAGATCGCCCGGGGCCTCCAGGAGCTTGGTCTCCACCTTCATCGCGTTATCGGGGTCCTTCAAGCCGTTGCCGGTCAGCGTGCAGACGACGGTAGTGCCGAACGGAAAGTAGCCCTGCTTGGCTTTCTTGAGCACGCCGGCGAACGACGCGGCGCTGGCGGGCTCGGCGAAGATCCCCTCGGTCTTCGCCAGCAGGAAGTAGGCGGCCAGGATCTCCTCGTCGGTTACCTTGTCGATGTTGCCGCCCGACTCGCTGGCCGCCTCCTTGGCACCCTCCCAGCTGGCGGGGTTGCCGATGCGGATGGCGGTGGCGACGGTCTGCGGGTCCTCGCAGATCCGGCCGTCGACGATGGGCGCCGCGCCGGCCGCCTGGAATCCGAGCATCACGGGCAGGCGGCGGATGCGGCCGGCCTCCTTGTACCGCTTGTAGCCTCGCCAGGTGGCGGTGATGTTGCCTGCGTTGCCGACCGGAAGCACGTGGTAGTCGGGCGCTGCGCCCAGCGAGTCGGCCACCTCGAAAGCGGCGCTGCGCTGGCCCAGCAATCGATCGGGATTGATGGAGTTGACGATGGTGAGCGGCATCCGCTCCGGAAGGCGCCGGACGATGTCGAGGGACTGGTCGAAGTTGCCGTCGACCGCCACCACCGTGGCCCCGTAGACCAGCGACTGGGCCAGCTTGCCCAGCGCGACGTTGCCCTTGGGCAGCAGCACCAGGCAGGCGATGCCGGCTCGAGCGGCATAGGCGGCGGCGCTGGCGGCCGTGTTCCCGGTGGAGGCGCAGACGATGGCGCGCGAACCTGCGCTGACGGCCTTGCTGACGGCTGCGGTCATGCCGCGGTCCTTGAAAGAGCCGGTCGGGTTGCTGCCTTCGAACTTGAACAGCAGCCGCACTTCGAGGTTGCAGACCAAGGGAATGCGTTTGGCCTCGATGAGCGGCGTTGCGCCTTCCTCCAGGCTCACGACCGTCGAGAGCGGACCCAGTTCCAGCAGCTCGCCGTACCGAGCAACGATGCCTCCGGCTGCCAAGGGGTGTCCTCCTTCTCAGGCCGCGACTTCGCCCTCGACGCGCAGCCAGGCGCGCGGCGCCTCGCCGGCGACGCCGGCCAGCGCCGGCAGGACGGATGCCGGAGTTCCACGTCCCGTCACGAGAGCCACCTCCGCCCCCTCCTGATGCGCGGCGACCACCTCGATGTCGCGCTCCTCGAGGGCCTTGCGAACGGCCGCGGCGTCCCCGGGCAAGCGCACGTAGTGACCCGTCACGAACTGCTCGGAGGCCACGACCGACGCCAGATCGGCCAGCGCCACGTGCGGAGGCGGGCCGGGCCGCACGGCAGCTTCCAGGATGTCGCTGAGCACGGCCCCGGCCGTCGGTGGACCGCCCGCGCCGCGACCGCTGAAGAAGTAGTCGCCTCGCCGCTCGGTCACGACGCGGATGCCGTTTTCCTCCAGACTCAGTCGCCCCAAAGGACTCTCCAGCGGCACCAGAGCAGGATGAACCCGAAGCTCCCACTTGCCTTCGATGGAAGACCTGCGGGCCACGGCGACGGGCTTGACGCGGAAGCCGAGCTTGGCAGCCAGCCGCATGTCGCGCGGCTTGACGCTCTCGATACCTTCCTTGTAAATGTCGCGCTGCGTCACGGGCAAGGCCAGCGCCACGCGAGCCAGCACGGCCAGTTTGCACGCGGCGTCTTCGCCGCTGAAGTCTTCCGTTGGGTCGGGTTCGGCGAAGCCGGCGCGCTGCGCCTCCGACAGGGCGGTTTCGAACGCCAGCCGCTCGTGTTCCATCCGGGTCAGCATGTAGTGGGTCGTGCCGTTCAAGATCCCGGCGATCTCCGTGATACCGTAGGCCACCAGTCCCTCGCGCAACGCTCGCAGGAGGGGGATGCCTCCGGCGACGGCGGCCTCGTAACCGAACGTGAGGCCGCGGGCGCGAGCACGGTCGAGCAACTCGCCCATGTGACGGGCCAGCACAGCCTTGTTTGCCGTCACGACGTGCTTGCCCGCGTCGAGGGCCCTCTCCATCCAGATCTTGGCCTCCTCGACCTTGCCCGTCGCCTCCACCAGGATCTGGACCGACGAGTCGGTCAGCACGTCGTCGGGGTTCGACGTGAACGCGGAGGCGGGAAGCGAGCAGTCCCGGCGCTTGGAAGTGTCCCGGACGCAGACCCGTCGCACCACGGGCACCACGCCATATCGGCG
>JACQFU010000194.1 GCA_016199905.1 Candidatus Wallbacteria bacterium | reverse complement strand
GCCCATCGCCGAGTTCGGCGCGGTTCGCCAGCTCCTGGGCGACAGCCAGTCTCGCTGCCTGGCGCTGGCCCTGCACTGGCGGCGGCTGGGATGGCTCAAGGACAGCGGGGCGCAGGCGGTGCTCGAGTCCTCCATTGCCAAGCTGACGATGTCGGAGGACTGCTTGCGAGTGTCCGACCAGGCCGTACAGGTGCACGGCGGCTACGGCTACATCCGGGAGTACCCGGTCGAACAAGCCTACCGCGACGTGAAGCTCTATACGCTGGGCGGCGGCACGAGCGAGATTCAGCAGAGGATCATCCTCGACATCGTGATGAAGGATTATCAGGAGGGCCGTTTTCCGGCCCGCGTCCCGACGGGCGAACCGTTCCTGACCGCGCTGGCGGGGGCCGAGCAGCTCGCCCGGATCGCCGAACTGCGCGTCTCCGGCCGCGGCTCGAGTGTTTCGCTGATCCAGGGGAGTCTCCGGCATGGCCAACCCGAGATCGGCTGGGCGATCGCGATGGACGAGCTGGCAGCCCAGGACCGACTCGAGAGTTTCCCCAGTGGACCCGCCAGCGGCCCGGTGCCACCTCGCGTGCGGATTCGGGCGGCCGCGTGCGCGTGCGGGTTCGCTGCCCGCTTGCTGGAGCGCGGGCTTCTCCAGGCGGTCGAGCTGCGCCAGGCGCACCCCGGGCAAGAGTTGCAGGAGTTGCTTTTCCCGCTGGCTCGCATGCGCGCCGAGATCGACACCGCGCGGCTCCTCACCTGGCGCGCGGCGCAGGCAGCGGATCTGGGGTTGCCGGAGACGGCGGCCCTGGCGGCGGCGGCCCGGTTGCGGGCTGCGGATGCGGCCACCCAGGCGCTATTGCGCGTGTCCGACCTTTGCGGCGCAGAGCCGGCCTTGGCCCGACTGTTCCACACGGTGGCCTCTCTGCGAATCGCGGGTGGCGCCGACGCGACGCTTCGCGAGGAGCTGGCGAGTTTTGCAATCACCCAGGCCCAGTGTTAAGTTGGTCACCGTTTCTCCTCTTCACCCATGGCCGTTGCGGAACCCACCAACCACGATCTATTGAACCGCTTCAAGGGCACGCTGCTCGGGTGCGCCGTGGGGGACGCGCTGGGGGCGCCGTTCGAAGGCAAGCCGCGCTCGTATTTCCAGGCGGGAACGGTGATGCTCGATGAATATCAGCGCCTTCCCGGCTACCAGCCCGGCCAGTACACCGACGAGACGCAGCTGACCATCGCCGTGGCGGAATCGCTCATCAACTGCGGCCGCCTGGATTCTGCCGATGTGGCCAAGCGGTTCGCCCAGCTCTTCGCGCGCGGAGAAGTGGTCGCGCCCGGCCGGGTGACGAGCCTGGCCGTGGGCCGCATCGTCAGCGGAACGGACTGGCGCAGCGCCGCCGCGGAGGAAGGTGAAGCCGGCAACGGGCCGGCTGCTCGCGCGGCGGCCGTGGGTCTGTGGCATCACGACCGGCTCTCGCGGCTGCGGGAAGACGCCATGCAGCTCTGCCGCCTCACGCACCGCGATACGCGCGTGCAAGCCGGCACCGTGGCGATGGCCCGCGCCGTGGCCTTCTGCGTAGAACAGAAGAAGGTCGACACCACCGGTCTGCTGGGGGTCGTGGGCGAGGCCGTCACGGGGATCAACGAGGAGTTCAGCAGCCTGATCGAAGACCTGGAAGGCTGGGTAGCCTTGCCGGAAGATTCGGCCCTGCCTCTGCTGTTCGCCGCCGGCGCGGCATCGCCCCAGGAAGTCGACCCCGCGGGCGGAGTCCCGGCCTTCGTCGTGCCCACGGTCCTGACCGTTTTCTACTTCTTCCTGCGCTACCACGACGACTTCGAGTTGTGCCTGCAGGAGACCATCCGGGCCGGAGGCGACGTCGATACCACTGCCAGCATGGTGGCCAGCCTCTACGGCGCATCCCACGGTCTCGACGCCTTGCCCGAGAACCTCGTCAGCAATCTGCAGAACTACAAGTACCTGCTGGAGGCCGCCGAGCGGCTGTTCCGGCGCAAGACCTCCAACTGACTGGGGGCGGGCTCCACAGTTCGGGAAGGAGACGCGGGTGGCACTCTCCAGCGGGGCGAAGTCGGAGCTCGAGGCGCTCATCCACAACATCGTTCACGACCTGCGTTCGCCGCTGGTCACCATCGAGAGCATGGTGGTCTTGCTGCGAGACTGCGTGGCCGACCGGCTCCAAGGCGACGAGCTGGGGTATCTGGAGCACATCGAAAACGGCGCCCGGCTGATGCGCGACCTGCTCGGCGATCTGACCGAGCTCTCCCTCGTGAAGCCGCAGGTGGAGGATCGTGAAGCGGTCGACACCGGCGAAGTCTTGGAGCAACTGCTGGTGGAAATCGCACCCGAGATCGCGAAGCTGAAGGGCTCCGTAAAGGCCGTGGGCGACCTACCCGCCGTTCACGGCGACCCCGGGATGGTGCACATCGTTTTCCGGGAGCTGATCGACAACGGGCTGAAGTTCCGCTGCGAGGGTGTAGCTCCCGCGATTCGAATCTCGGCGCAGAAGACGGCCGGGATGCAGGAGTTCTCGGTCGCCGACGAGGGGATCGGGATTCCCGAGCAGTACCGGGACAAGGTGTTCGGCATCTTCACGAAGCTGCACCCGCGCGCCAAGTACGGCGGCAACGGCATCGGACTGGCGCTGGTGAAGCGGTGCGTCGAGAGCCAGGGGGGCACCGTGCGGATCGAGGCGCCGCAGGGGCCGGGGACCGTCGTGCGCTTCACGCTTCCCGTGTGAGGCCCGCCCCGGCGGCGCCGGAGAGGCAAGGGGCGTGCTCCAGCTCACCGAGCTCCACCGCGAGCTGGAAGTACCGCGCCAGGCCCTCCGCATGGCGCTCGGTCAGCACGAATTCCAGCCCCAGCAGATAGGCCCGCATCACGGCCAACGGCAGTCCGACCCGAGCCGACGAGCGGGCGGCGACGGCGTCGACGCCCTCGGGCCAGCGGCGCGCGTTCTCTTGAAAGCCTCGTGAGAGCCGCTGAAGCGATTCACTCCATTGGAGCCCGGCGTCGCGCCGAAGGCACACCAGCGCGAAGGTCATGGGCAAACCGGTCAGCTCCACCCACTCCTGGCACAGGTCGTAGACGTGCGGATGCGAGGGTGTCGCGCCGGCCAGCAGGGCCGGATCGCCGATGACCATCACGGGGCCCGCGGGCAAGCCGTCCGTCAGGTCCCAGCTCTGGTACCGCGGGGCGACTCCGAAGCGGCGCGCCATCAGGATCTTGAGCAGCACCACGGTCGTCGCCGACTCGCTCGAAAGGTAGACCGTCCGGCCGTCCAGCTGCCGCAGCGGCACGGGGGAGAGGAGCAGCACGCTCTGGATGGGACCGCTCGCGCTGATGCCCACTCCCGGGACCAGCCAGTAGAGCTGCTGCCCCCTGGCGTACTCGATGGAGCTGATGGGGCTGATGTCCAACTCGCCGGCCCTCATCCTGCGATTCAGCTCGCTCGGCACGGCCGGAAAGCATGCGGCGTCCGCCCCCAGCGCGAGCCCTTCGAACAGAGGGTCGCAGTTGATGTAGTCGATACGCCCGACGCGCAGCACAGGATGCGCAGGATAGCACGCGAAGTCGCCGGTAGCGAGCGGCCCGAAGCTCCGAGAGCGGGACTGCGGGCCCGGGCGGCGGCCGAAACTGGAACTACCCTGACCGATCATGCTAGGATCGACCCGCATGGAACCCGCAGCCGGCATAGAAGTCGTCGACAAGCACAACATCAAGCTGATCCGTGTGAATGGCAACATCAGCACGGAGAACTCGGCCGACTTTCGGGATAAGCTCCGTCGTCGATGTGGAGCGGATGAACTACATCAACAGCATGGGCATTGGCGCCATGGTCGACGCCTACAACAGGGTCAAGCAGTCCGACGGAGCGCTGGCGCTGGTCAAGCCATCCAAGGAGCTCGCGCAGCTGCTGAAGATCCTGCGTCTGGACAAGCTGTTCAAGTACGTGACGTCCTATGACGAAGCGCTCGAGTATTTTCTGAAGCGCAAGTTGCTCTGAGCGGCCGATGGACCACGAGCTGATAATCGAGGGCACCAATCGCATCCTCCTGCTCAAGGAGAAGGCGATCGACGTCAACAACATCGCCGAGTTCCGCGACCTGCTCGAGAAGCACGCCACCGAGGGGACCGGCAACATCATCCTGGGGCTCGACGACGTCGACTATATGGGCTCCGTGGCGCTCGGCATGATCAGCCTGGCCTCGATCATGGTCGACAAGCGAGCCGGCAAGTTCGTCGTCGTGTGCGGCAAGGACAGCATCCTGAAGTTGTTCATCGTCAGCGGCCTCTACCGCGTCATCCGCATCGTGGAGACCCTCGACGCCGCCCGGCAGCATCTGGACCGTCGGTGAACAGCAGGCGCAACGCATCGGCCCCCCGGCCGACTCGGTTCGCCTGGCTTCCCGCGTTCGCGTACATGGCGCTCATCTTCTTCATGTCGAGCCGCCATTCCCTGGTGGAGTCGGTCCCGCGCCACTGGCGATTCCGGCTGATCGACAAGGTCGGCCACCTGGGCGAGTACGGGCTGCTCGCCGCGCTGCTCAGGCGTCCGGTCCGCGACTCGCGGCTGGCCCGAGCTCTGGGCGCCGGGGCTGCCGTTGTGCTCATTGCGTCGCTCTACGGCGCTTCCGACGAACTGCACCAGTACTTCGTGCCGTACCGGTCCTGCGAGCTCGGCGATTGGCTCAGCGACACGCTGGGCGCGGCCATCGCCGTGGCGCTGCTCGGCAGGCTTGCGCCTCCGGCTTCCGGAGCCTGATGAGCAGCGAGAGGAAGAGCGCCTTCTACAACTCGCCGTAGAGGTCCGGGACCAGATCGATCACGACCACCGGCGACGGAGACTCCTGCTGCTCGGAGGCCTCTTCGGATTCATCGATGACGATCTCGAGGTAGATTCGGTTCCCTATGATTCGCTCGCGGGTAGTCATCTGCGGGCTCCTCTCGGTTGACCGTCGCCGAGTCGTTCGTGATATCCTCGTTTAAATTATAAAAACCCGCTGAGGGCGTGTCAATCCCAGGAGGACGCCTTGCGCCATGCCATCGAGCAGAACGACCACGTCACCATAGTCCGCATCCAGGAAGACCTCGGCAGCAAAAGCACGAGGCCCTTTCGGGATCTGGTCGATCATGTGGTCGAAAAGGGATTCGAACGCGTTCTATTCGACTTTACCGGCGTGAAGTTCGTCGCCAGCATGTCGATCACCTTCCTCTTCAGCGCCAACAAGAAACTCCATGACGGCGGAGGCCAACTCGGACTCG
>JACQFU010000193.1 GCA_016199905.1 Candidatus Wallbacteria bacterium | reverse complement strand
TGGGAGAGCACGCGCTTCATGTTCTCGTCGGAGAGCACGAAGAAGACGCACTCGCAGGCACCGCGCGTGGCGAGCAGGACCCGTACGGCCATCGACGCCGGGTCCGTGCGCGCTTCGGCCGCCAGGTCGGTCAGGTACCGCCCTTCGAACTCCGGATGGTCCTGCGCCCATGCGATCAGCACGCGCCGGTAGTAGTCCTCGTCGTACTTGCCGGCCATCTCCCGGCGGATGCTCGCCAGCGCGGCCGGATCTTGCAGACGAGCCAGCTCCGCCTCGAGCCCCCCGTCGTAGGCCCACTCGGGGAGCAACTGATCCAGACCCGTGCTGGTGGCGTCATAGGGGTAGCGGTCGGAGAGCACCGGCAACCCTTGGGCCTGGGCCGCCTCGATGCTCTCGAAGGCGCTGTCCAGCTTGTGCCAGTTCTGCGGGCGGCTCGCCTTGAGGTGGGAGATCTGGGTTCGGACTCCACTCTCACGGCAGATCCAGAGCGCCTCCTCGATCGACTCGAGCAGCGTCGCCCCCTCGCCGCGGATGTGCGACGCGTAGAGACCGCCGCGCGCGGCCACCACACGACACAGATCCGCGATCTCCTTGCGGTCGCCGAAGCAGCCCGGCGGATAGATGAGGCCGGTCGACATCCCGATGGCGCCCGCCTCCATCTCGCGGGCCAGCACGTCCTTCATCCGGGACATCTCTTCAGTCGTGGGAGGGCGGTTGTCCTGGCCTACGACGAAGCCTCGCAGGAACCCGTGGCCGACGAAGAAAGCGCGGTTGATGCCGGTGCCGAACTCCTCCTGGCGCCGTTTGTAGCCGGCAAAGTCGGTCCAGTCGACCCGGACGCCCTGGGGCTCCCAGCGCGCGGCCTCGCGTGCGCGCGCTTCCTGGGTGAGCGGGAACGCGCTGAAACCGCAGTTGCCCGAGATCTCGGTCGTGACGCCGTCGAAGAGCTTCGAGAGCGAGCGCGGCTCGACGAGCTGGATGTAATCCGTGTGCGTGTGGATGTCGATGAAGCCCGGCGCCAGAACCAGGCCGTCCAGCGGAACCACGGTGGCGCCCGATCGCGCCAGCGCCGGGCCCACGGCGGCGATCCGGCCGTCACGGACTTCGACGTCGCAGAGGCGAGACGGCGTGCCCGTCCCGTCGACGAGGCGGGCACCGGTGAAGAGGTAGGAGGCGGTGGACGGGGAAGGAGTCATGAAGGATGGGATTCTTGAAGCTGGGGCGCTGCCCCAGACCCTGTGAGGGGGCCCTTCCGGCCTTCTTGCGGTTGCGTGCTGCGCACGCGCAAGAAGGCGTTCGGCGACGGCACTTCTGTGGGGCACTGCCCCTTGGCCGGGGTTTGGGGGCGGATCCGCGCGCTCACCGCTTCGGATCGCGGTCGAGGAGGGGAAGCAGCTCGGTGAGCCGGGCGATCTCGAAATCGGCCTCGGCCACGTCTCGGCCGGTCTCGGCGGAGGGGCGCAAGAGCACCGTGGAGAACCCGAGCTTGTGCGCGGCCGGGATGTCGCGCTGGAGGTCCTCGCTGACGAAGAACGCCTGCTTGGGCGTGATCTCGGCTTTGCCCGCGGCGAGCTGGAAGATGGCCGGGTCCGGCGTGCAGACCTTGGCTTCCTCGGCTGTCGTGACCGAGTCGAAGAAGTCGCGGATGCGAAGCGATTCCAGGAGCGCGCCGAGCAGGTCGTCGTCGATGTGGCTGATCAAGCCCACGTGGAAGCCGCGCTCTTTCACGCCGGCAAGCGTCTCCTCGGCGCCTGGCATCAGGGCCGCGTGGACACAGTGCATCTTTCGGGTCACGTCCTTGACGAACTGGAGGTGTTCGTGGGTCTTGGGGACCTGGAGGATGGTGCCGAAGTGCGGCAGCACGGCGCGAAGCATGTCGTCGCCGGCGAGGAACTCGTCGGCGTCGCGCCCGGCGAGGTAGCGATCGGCCCGCTGGCTGAAGCTCTCGAGCAGCGACTGCGGCGTGACGTCGAGCTTGAAGTGGCGGACGATCTCGCGAGCGGCCTCGATGTGGGCCTTCTGGTCGCTCTGGGGATCGTAGATGGTCCCCGTGTAGGAGAAGAAGACGGCGCGCCGGGTCTTGCGACTCTGCTTCACGATCGGCCTCCTGCCGCCGGCATGGGGAGCGCGACGGTCTTGAAAACGGTAGGCTCCAGGCGGCCCATCAGGCGGAACAGGGAGGCGCGGGACTTGAGGATGGTGGCCGAAACGCGGTCGCGGTTCAAGATGGCTCTCGAGAGGTTGATCCGGGCCTCCAGCAAGTCGGCCCGGGACAGGATGTTGACCTGGAACTTCTCCGTCACGGTATCGAGTACATTGCGGGCCAGCTCGATATTCTTCTCGAGGCCGTCCAGCAGCTTCCGGGATTCCAACAGGGTACTGTAGGCCTGTCTCATCTGCAAGTCCAGCTGCCGCAGTCCGGCGGCGACCTCCGCCTTGGCTTCGCGGACTTTGGAGCGGGCTTTGCGCTTCTCCTGATCCACGTGGCCTCCGTCGAAGAGGTTCCAGGTCGTCATCAGGGCGACGGTCCAGATGTTGGACTGGTTCTCGGGCCGGGTGAAGGGGCGGTCGTTGAAGTAGTCGGCCCGGAAGTTGACCTGGGGTTTTTCTTCGCTGGCTGCCAGGCCGATCTCCTCGCCGGCGGCGTCGAAGGCGATCTCGAGCAGCCGCAGCTCGGGGTTCTCGGCACGACCGACCTTGAGCATGTCGTCGAGCGTGCCCTCCAGCTCGCGCATCTCGAAGGCCGGGACCATCTCCAGGGACGCGCTGACAGAGAGCCCTGCGAGCGCCGCCAGCTTCTGGCGAGCCTCGTCGGTGCCCGCGCGGAGTCCGGCGGCGCGCTCGCGCAGTTCTGCGGCCTCCAACTCCAGTCCGAGCAGCTTCGGCGACGCGAGCGGATCGCCCTTGGCCTGTTCCTGCGCCTGACGGATGGCGGCTTCGCGCG
>JACQFU010000225.1 GCA_016199905.1 Candidatus Wallbacteria bacterium | reverse complement strand
CTTGATTGGAGAGCTACGCGGACTCTCCGGGTGTGGAAGGGGGATCTGCGCGTGTCCCCTTGCGCGGCATCAACGTCGAGCGCGGCTTGAAGGGCGACTCGTCGAGGGCCGCCTGCACGTCGTCGGCGAAGTGGTGACGCGCCATGTTCAGGCCTCCCAGCAGCAAGAACAGCGCGAGGAACCCGGCCGCAGGTTGGTAGAGCGCAAGGAAGTCGTAGGCGCCGTGGATGGTGATGGCCAGCGCGAAGCCCTTGCGCAGTCTCCACTTCTCTTCGTCGGGCTTGAAGCGAGCGATCCCGAGCTGGTAGCCGATCACGCAAGAGCAGGCGATGTGGAGGAAGGTCGAAATGGCGATCCGCAACGCCAGGATCCAGGCGCCGTAGCCCCGCATGTAGAGCGCGTTCTCCAGCGTGGCGAACCCGACGGCGGCGCTGCCCATATAGACGATACCGTCCATCGGCTCGTTGAACTCCGGCGACTGGTAGGCCCCGGAGCGCACGGCCCGGTATTTCAGGTACTCCTCCACCGGTGCGACGATCGCGAAGCAGTAGATCACCGCCTCGTCGAAGCTGCCCGTGCCAGGCTGGTACCAGATACCCTCAGGCCTGTGGATGAAGGCCTTGGTCAGGGCCCATTCGATGAGGATGGCCGGCAATGCCATCACCATCCCGCCGAAGAACGTGGAGAGCACCAGGCTGACCGGCTCGGGCTCGTAGACGTCCTGGCGATAGATCCACCAGAGCCAAACGCAGGCCGGCACCAGCGAGACGGCTAGATAGATGAGCATCCTACGTTGATTCGCCCGTGTCGGACTCCCATAATGGCAGGGACGTCAGGAGGAGTGCATGGCCGAGAGCCCGAACCGATTCATCCTCAAGGTAGGCGAGATCTTCCCGATAGACAAGGGGTTGGCGAAGATCGACGAGGACTTGCGCCACTCTCGCAAGGCCCGCATCTCCAACATGCGCCCCGATCTCGTCAACCGATTCCTCGGATGTATCGAGTCTTATTTGGGCGGAGTCGAGATATGCACCCACGTCCCGGAGGACGCCGGCCGGCTCGAGAAACAGCCCGCCAAGATCGCCACCTGCAAGTCCCAGTGGTTTCAATCCTTCCTGGGCCAGAAGGTCAACATGGGCGAGGTGCTGGTTCCCACGGCGCTCTATCACGTGCTCTGGACCGACGACAAGATCCATCGGGTTTTCGGCGTCACCGACCCGAGCTACATCTCTTTCTTGTCAAAGAAGAACTTCATGATGCGGCTGGAAGACGAGCAAATTTTCGCAACCGTCTACGACCGTCAAGAAGGTCTGAGCGTCATCAAGGAGAAGGCAAAGAAGGCCAGCGTCTTCCGGCTGCTGGTCTGTCCGCCGAAACTGGTGCGGGAGCTGCTCCCCTACATCCTGAAGAGCGATTTCCAGATGATCCTCTCGCGGCGAGACCCGCTCGTGGAGAAGCTGGCGGAGGACCCCGAGGTCCGCTTCGGGAGCGACGCGAAGATCTATATGGTGTACGGCGGCGAGGAATGCAACGTCGGCAGCATCCGCCTCAACCACGAGCTCTTCAGCATCATGTGGCGCGAGGACAAGGTCTTCAACGTGATGAAGTACGAGAACCTCATCTTCGCCAACTACTTCGGCCGCGCTTTCGACACGGCGTGGAAGTACTCCAAGAAGACCAAGGCCTGAGGCGGCTTCCGGGCTCGCGCGAGCTGCCGGGTCCGCTAGAGTACGCGAGCCCCGCATGCTTCCCGTCCCTGCGTTGATCACGTCTCGCGGCGCGCTCTTCCGGAGCGACTGCCTGGAGCTGCTCGGCGCCGTGCGTCCGGAGTCGATAGCGTGCGTCTTTGCCGATCCGCCGTTCAACCTGGGCAAGGACTATGGCGCCGGCGCCCGCGAGGACCTTCGAGGCGACGAGGCCTACCTTCACTGGTGCCGCTCGTGGCTATCCGAGTGTTGCCGCGTGCTGGCGCCCGGGGGGGCGCTCTTCGTCTACAACCTTCCTCGCTGGTTGGTGCCGATCGGCGCCTTCCTCATGGAGCGTCTCGACTTCCGTCACTGGATCGCGCTCACGATGAAGAGCACTTACCCGCGCGGAGGGCGTCTCTACCCAGCGCATTACGGCCTGCTTTATTTCACGAAGGGGGCGCCGCGCATTTTCAACAAGCTACGCGTGCCTGTGCCCGCCTGCCGCCACTGCGGCCGCGACTTGAAGGACTACGGCGGCCATCGCGGCGCTTTGAACCCGGCCGGCCTGAGTCTCACCGACTTCTGGGAGGACACCTCTCCTGTGCGCCATCGCAAGTTCAAGACGCGAGCCGCCAACGAATTGAAGCCGATGATCCCGCGCCGCGCTCTCGAGATGTCGACGGATCCCGGCGACCTGGTGCTCGACCCCTTTGGCGGCGGAGGCAGCACCTACAAGGCCGCCGAGGAGTGCGGACGCCACTGGCTGGGCTGCGAGATCGGCGATTGCGCCCCCATCCTCGAGCGCCTGGCTTCGTTCGACACCCGTTCGCGCCTGCCTGTGGTAGTGCGCTCGGCGCTGACAGCGCGGAGCCTTCCTCTCGTCCGGATGCGTTAGTCTGAAGGGGACCGGGCTACGGGCTATGGGCCACGGGCTACGGACCACGGACCACGGACCACGGGCCACGGGCCACGGGCCACGGGCCACGGGCTACGGGCTACGGGCTACGGACCACCGACTCCTGAGTACCGCACACTGCTCAATGGCTTTCGCCGACACCACTGCAGGGAAGCTCCACTTCGAGGAATGCGGCGCCGGCATTCCGATTGTCTTCCTGCACAGCCTCTTCTGCGACAGCTCGATGTGGCGGCACCAGGTCGAGGATTTCTCCCGGGATCATAGGCTCATCCTGATCGACGGCCCCGGACACGGCCAGAGCGCCATTCCCCGGGAGCCGCTCACCATCGAGCAGTGCGCCCGCGGCGTGCTCGACGTGCTCGACTTCTTGGAGCTCCCGAGTGCAATCCTGGCGGGGATCTCCTGGGGCGGGATGACGGCGATGCGAGCGGCGCTCGACGCGCCAGCGAGGGTCAAGGGACTGCTACTCTTCAGCACGTCCGCCGAGGCGCAGCGGTGGTCGGCGCGGATCATCAATCAGGCGTTGCTCCTTTTGGTGAGCCGCTTCCGGCTGCTCTCGCTGGCCGCGCGTCCTCTCGCCTCGGCCTTGATCGGTGCAACGTCGCGGCGGCGTCAGCCCGAGTTGCACCGCGAGCTGATCGAGGGCATCAAACGCCTCGAACCCGACGGCCTGGCCCACGTCATCCGCACGGTGTTGGTGGAGCGTCTGGCGATGAGCGAGGAGCTGTGGCGCGTGGAGTGCCCCACTCTCGTGGTTGCCGGAGCGGAAGACGCCGCCATTTCCCCCCTCCAATGCGACCGCATCGCCCGCCGTATCACGGGCGCTCTATTCCAGATGGTCGCGCAAGCCGGCCATCTCGCCCCACTGGAATCGCCCGAGCCCGTCAACGCGCTCTGCCGCCGGTTCCTGGCGGAGAAAGGGCTGTAGGGGAGTCGGGCCGCGGGTGCTGGTAATGGATGCGGCCCGCGAGAGACGCGGAGCCCTGTCGCAGCGGCTCGGACCGGCGCTGGATTTCGTCGATGACGACCAGTCCGCGAAGCGACTCCAGGGCAAGCAGCGTGTCGGAGAGGCGGGAGAGATGACGCGGATTCTCCAGGTCGAAGGTGTTGGCCTGTGGAATCGAGAGTGCGGATGCCAACCGGCGAACGAGCGTGGTCTTTTCCACTTGTCTGGCACCGATGACGCCGACCACCGGGTGGCGCTCCAGCAGCTGCCGCACACGCGCAGCCTCTTGTTTTCGAGCGCTCACACCCAGGATGCTACCTTGAGAACTCGGTGTTCTCTGCCGAAGTATCACGGTCGCGCGTCGCCCGAAGGGGGCTGCTCGATGGGCTGGGCGAGGAACGGGACCCGAAGCCCCGCCCTACGATCTAGAGCTCCCTCCTACCTCGCCGCCTGCAGCGCCTCCAGCTTCTGGAACGCGTCGCGGTAGTTGACGTTGTTCCTGCAAATGAAGTTGTACAGGCGCAGCGCTTCCTTCTCGCGATGCTCTTTGGTATAGAGGCCCGCCATCTCGTAGCAGAGCGCCAGCAAGAACTCGTCGGGCGGCTGGTCGTAGACGTCCATCCGCTCGAAGACGCGGATCGCGCTGCCGGTTTCGCCCAGCTTCAAGTATCCCCGCACCATCAGCGCGCCCGACGAGGCGGTCTCGTAGTTGCCGTCGAAGGCGGCCGAGAGCGGTCCGAGCGCCTCGCGCCAGTGACCTTCCGCGAACAGCCGCGCGCCCTTTTCGTAGGAGTCCTTCAGCTCGGCGTCGGAGGCCGGACCGCCGGGATGCGGCGCCGATTCACGCAACCGGCTGATGGCGTCGAGCAAGGTCCGGTTGCCGGGGTGCGCGCCCAGCAGCCGCCGGTACTCGCGTTCGCCCTCCTCCAGCATCTCGAGGGCCTTGTAGGAATCGACCAGGATCTCGTGCACCCGCGGGTTGTCGAGGTCGTACTCCACGATCTGCTTGGCTTCGCGGATCGCCTCCACGAAGTGGCTGCCGGCGAAATGG
>JACQFU010000008.1 GCA_016199905.1 Candidatus Wallbacteria bacterium | reverse complement strand
TCCTTGCGCGGCGAGAGGTTGATCACGCAGTTGGAGATCACCCAGTCGACGCTCGACGACTCCACCGGCAACTTTTCGATGATCCCCTCTCTCACCTCGACGTTGTCGAAGCCCGCCGTGGCGATGCTCGCCCGCGCCCGCTCGATCATCGGACCGGTCATGTCGACCCCGATGACGCGGCCCGACGCTCCCGTCCGGCGCCGCGCCAGCAAGAGGTCGATCCCGGCGCCGCTGCCCAGGTCGAGCACGACCTGGCCCTCGCGGATCTCGGTGAATGCAAACGGGTTGCCGCAGCCGAACGAGCTGGAGCTCACGCCCTCGGGCAACGTCTCCAGCTCCTTGGGGTCGTATCTCGTCAGCTGGATCGGCACCGGTGTGGCGGCCGGTTGGCAGCAACTGCCTCCGCCCGTCACAGCCCGTCCGTAGGCCTCGGCGACCGACTTGCGAACCTCTTCCTCGTGACTCATGATTTCCTTTGCCTTTCATCCACGCGCCGGGCGGCACCCGGCGGACAGCAGGCCTCGAGGGCGTCTGCCATCGCTCGCAGCTTCGCCGCCAAGCGATCGACGTCCAGCCCATAGTAGACGTTTCGTCCTCTCTTCGACGAGCTCAGAACCCCTGCCTCCCGCAGCATCGCCAGGTGACGGGAGACGACCGACAGGTCGACCTCGCAGCCCTCGCCGATCTCGCCGACGGTACACGACTTTCCGCAACACGCCAGCCGCCCCAGAATCTGCAACCGTCCCGGATCGCACAGCGCCCGGAAGAGCGCCGGTGACAGCAGCTCGGCGAGCGTGGTTGCGGCGACAGACCTTCGGTCGCGGTCTCGAGTACGCTTGCGTATTTGCACCATTATGCAAGTATGCTACACCCTGGAAACCGGCAACGCAACAAATTTCGCGTCTCGGCGCTGCATCCCATCGCCGGCCGCCCTCGAACCGTCGATGGAGTGCAATGCGCCGGCCGCCGGCGGTGTTCCATTCTCCGAGCGCCGGGTCCGGCGCCTTGAAGGAGGACGTGGACGATGATTGCGATGAGACGATATCTGGCGCTGGGCGCCGCCCTGGGTTTCTGTGCTGCCAGCGCCTTCGGAGCCGGAAGCGTGGTGCCGACCGTTCCCTCGACCGGCGCTGTTTTGGACGGGCCGGATCTGGACGAGATCGTACGGATCGTGAAGCAGCAGACGATCCTGTCGGGCGTGACCGCCGCGCAAATGCGCGAGGCCTCCGTCCACGGGATCGTCAAGCTGCTTGACGAGACGTTGAGGCAGCCGCCGTACGCGCTGGCGGTCAGGCCCGCTGCGCGCTCCCCCTTCGAAGAGCCCGAGGAACGCCCCATCAACGCGTTTTACACGCCCCGCGACTATCGTCTGTGGCGTCAGGAGATGCAGGGGAAGTTCGGCGGGATCGGCGCCCGCATCGGTGTCCGGCTCCAGCGGGCGGAGTGGGCCACCTCGGCCGGGGCCGTCACGAGCGAGACCAGCACCATCGAGGTGCTCGGGCCCATCCCGGGCGGCGCCGCGGAGAAGGCCGGCCTGAAGAAGGGCGACCTGATCCTGGCCATCGACGGCAAGAGCGTCGCGGGTGCCACGCTGGCCGAGATCGTGGAACAGCTGCGCGGCGACGAGGGCACGACGGTTGGTTTGAAAGTGCTTCGCCAGCCGAATCCGCCATACGAAGTCCGAATCACGCGCACGCAGGTGCGCCTGGCGCCGGTGGAGTTCGAGAAGCTGGCCGGAGGCGTGGGCTGCCTTCGCATCACCACGCTCAATCCGGAGACGCGGCCCGCGTTGGAACGCGCGCTGACTGCGGCGCGAGAGGCCGGCGCCGGCGGGCTGGTGCTGGACCTGCGCGGGTGTCCGGGCGGCGTGCTGGATGTGGCGGTCGAGGCCGCCTCCGCGTTCCTCCCGAAGGGCTCACCCGTCGTGACGCTCGGAAAGGCCGGCAAGGCCGACGAGACCCTGGCGACGGCGGCGGCGCAGCTCTACGACGGTCCGCTGGTGGCTCTCGTGGGACCGCACACCGCATCCGGAGCCGAGATCGTCGCGGCGGCGCTGCAAGTGCACGGGCGCGCGCTGGTGGCCGGCGAGCCGACCTTCGGCAAACACACGGCCGAGACCGTCTTCGAGCTGCACGGAGGCTATGCGGCCAAGCTCTCCACGGCGTTCTTCCGCAGGCCCGGCACGAAGCCCGGCGAAGGGCCGGGATTCCCCGTGCAGCCGGACGTGCCTTTGGCCTCGAGCAGGCATCGCGAGCCCGACGAACCCTCCACGGATGCCCAGCTCGCTGCGGCCGCGGCCCTGGTACAGTGGCGGGGCGGCAAGCAACAGGGGCAGAAGTGACGGATTGATGGCGAGCGTCGAGACGACAGCGCCGGGACTGGCCGGCAGCTTGAGCGGGCAGGAGGACGCCCGGGCTGCCGGCCTCTCCGAAGATGCGTTCACGGCGCTCTACCGGGCGCACCGCGATCGATTGTTGGCCCACGCCTACGGCATCACGCGCGACTTTCACGGGGCCTGCGACGTCGTGCAGGAGACGTTTCTGCGCGCCAGCCGCGAGGTCCGCCTGGGGCGCGAAGAGTTCCGGGTCCGCGCCTGGTTGCTGAAGGTCTGCGGCCACCTGGCGCTGAACCGGGTCCGGGACGAGGCCAGGCGGCGCGAGCGAGAGGCTCGAGGGGCCGCGGCAGACTTCTACTCGAAGGATGCGACAACTCCTTCGACTCGCGGACGCGCTGCCGCGGCTGCCTCGCCCGACGCGGCGGAGGAGGCGCTCGGGCGTCAGATGGGCCGGGAGCTGCTGACCGCGATGCAGGCCCTGCCGCCCGCTTACCGCCGGGTGCTCTTGCTGCGCTACGCCGAGGAGCTGAGCTGCGCGGAGATCTCGGAGCTGCTCGGAGTGCCCGCTGGAACGGTCATGTCGTGGGTCCACCGGGCCCGCCTGGTGCTGAGACGGAGGTTGAGCCCATGAGCGACAGTTGCGACAACTACCGCCGGCGGCTGCCGGCCCACCTGGAGGGCGTTTTGCCGCCCGCGGATAGCCTGGAAGTCAAAGGACACATCGAGTCCTGCGACAGCTGCCGACAGGCCGCAGAGGGCTGGCGACTGGAGGCGCCCCGGTTCGGGGACGTCCGGATGGGCCAGGAGTTCTGGGCGCCTCGGGAACGCGAGCTGCTGGGGACGTTGCGTCCGGCGCCGCCTTTCTGGCGGCGGTGGCTCGACGCGCTCGTGGCGCCGATGCCCGTTCCCCGTGTCGTCGCCCTCGCGCTGGTCGCGGCGCTCGCCTGGTTCGCGGGCGCCGGCCGGCCCGCGAGTCCGCCCCCCGCGAATCCCGCCATGGGAGTCTCGCCTGCGGCGGCTCCGCTGCCGGCTCGCCCGGTCCTCGACGTCGAGGGCATCTCCCGACTGGAGGCCGACCTCGGCTGACGCCGTGCTGCGTTCCCGCCATCCGATCACGCACGAAAGCGCTGCCCGGCGATTGGCCGCCCAAGCGCCCGAGGACCCGGAGGAAGCGGTAGGCCTCGGAAGCGGACGTTCCTTGCATCTTGCACGGTTCGCCGCCCTGGGCTCCTGCATCTTGCACGCCCGCCGGCGGCGTCCGGTCGGTCCGTGGCGGCTCCGGTTGCTGGACCCCTTCTTGCTCTCCGGCACGGCTCCCGCGCTGCCGATTGGGCGCGGGCAAAACCCGTGCCCGACCTCGACGTCCAGCAGAAGCCTTCCGACGGCGCCCCAGCCGGCGCTGCCAGTGGCTCCCGGCTGTCGCGATTGCGGCGGCTGGTGCTCGGGGGGCCGAAGGATCTGGAAGACCCGTCTCTCTACCACCGGATGTCGCTGATCGCCGTGCTGGCCTGGGTGGGCCTCGGGGCCGACGGACTCTCCTCGTCCTGCTACGGCCCCGAGGAAGCGTTCCGTGCGCTCGGCGCTCACACCTATCTCGCCGTGTTCCTGGCGATGGCGATGGCCATGACGGTCTTCATCATCTCCAGGGCCTACAAGCTGCTCATCGAGCACTTTCCCATCGGAGGCGGCTACGTCGTCGCTACCAAGTTGCTTGGGCCGGCCGCCGGCGTCGTCAGCGGAAGCGCGCTCTTGGTCGACTACGTCCTCACCATCGCCATCTCCGTGGCCAGCGGCGGCGACGCGCTCTTCAGCTTTCTGCCGGCCGACTGGCTGCCCCACAAACTGACGATCGAGATCGCCGTCGTGATTCTCCTGATGCTGATGAATCTGCGCGGGGTCAAGGAATCGGTGACCGTCCTCTTTCCGATCTTCTCGGTGTTCGTTCTGACGCACGTGCTGGTGGTCGTCTGGGGCATCGCGACCAGCGCAAGCCGAATCCCCCAGCTCTACAGCGAGACCTCGGAGGGCCTTCGCGGCGGCGTCCACAGTCTTGGCGCCTTCGGGCTCTTCTGGCTGTTCCTGAGGGCCTACTGCATGGGCGGCGGCACCTACACCGGAATCGAGGCCGTCTCCAACGGCGTCAGCATCATGCGCGAGCCCAAGGTCGCGACCGCGCAGCGCACGATGACTTACATGGCGGTCAGCCTCGCCTTCACCGCAGGCGGGTTGCTGCTTTGCTACATGCTGATGGGCATCCACCCGGTGGAGGGGCAGACGATGAACGCCGTCCTGCTTCAGAGACTTGCCGGCGGGTTGCACCTGGGGCCGCTGAACTTCGGTCATCTGTTCGTGATCGTCTCTCTGCTGTCCGAGACGCTGCTGTTGTTCGTCGCGGCGCAGACC
>JACQFU010000224.1 GCA_016199905.1 Candidatus Wallbacteria bacterium | reverse complement strand
TCGACCCGCGCCAGGAGGTCGCGGTCCAGGGTGAGCTTCAGTCTCTTGCCGTGCGCGTCGCCGTCGAACATCGGCCTGGAGACGCGGAAGAGATCCTGCGCGGTCGCCTCCCCGGCGCCCAGGTCGAGGGCCTCGATCCGCGGGTACGTCTCGTGGGAGAGGCAGCCTTCCTTGCGGGGGAAGGTCGTCGTGTAGAAGTTGTTCCCCATCCCGCTTACAACCAGCCCCTTGCCGGCGAACTCCGTCATGCCGTGCAACAGCTTCACCGCCTCCTGCGTTTGCAGGCCGGCGACGATGGACGAGATGGTCGGGGCAGTCGGCACCTTGCCCTCCATCAGGTCCTCGCGCCGCAACAGCGGGCAGGAGTAGCGCAGGTTGATGAGCTTGTAGTCGGCCTCGGTCATCGTGCACTCGTAGCACGAGCCGTCGGGTGGAGCAAAGACCTTCATGACGCCGGCGATTTCCTGAATGGCGCCGTCGACCCAGGTCACGCCGACGCGCCAGCAGCAGCGATTGACCCAGAGGCGGGCCTCGCGATTGTCGAGGCAACCGACTACCAGATCCATCTCGCGGAAGACGCCCAGCCCCACGTCGGTCATTACGTTGGCGCGACGGGCTTCGACGGCGACGTCCGGGTTGAGGTCCCGGAGCGCTCTCGCGGCCGCCTCGGCCTTGGGGTGGCCCTCGTCGGTGGTGCGAAACAGCACGGATCGCGAAAGGTTGCTGTTCTCCACGCAGTCGAGGTCGAGGACGTAGATCTTGCCGACGCCCAAGAGAGCGAGGTTCTTGAGCACCTCGTTGCCGAGCGCGCCCGCGCCGACGACCATGAGGCGCGCCTTGCGGAGTCGTTCCTGATCCCACCAACTGATGAGCCGCAGCCGCGAATATCGATCCTGCTCGTCGAGGTAGAGGCCGTCCGTGCCCATCGCACGGGATCATATCAACTGGAGGAGAGCCGCGCCAGGCGGCAATTGCTCGAGGGGTCGATCTCGACCGCGCGGCTTCACGGCACGCCGGGCGTGACTACGCGCCCAAACCTCGCCAGCAGCCAGCGCTCGGCCGCTTCGCGATCGTCGGGAACCTCGCCGGAGACGATCGCGTCGACGAGGGCATCCTTGGCCTCTCCCAGCGCTTTGCCGGGCTGGAGGCCGAGGAGCCGCATGATCTCGTGGCCGGAGAGAGGCGATCGAAGCTGGTGGATGTGGCTGGCTGGCCCCAGGGCGGCGATGTCGCGCTTCAAGCGATCGAGCGCCTCGATGTCGGGCTCTCGGTGGGCCAGCCGATCGCAGAGCACCACCAGCAGCAGTTCGTCCAGCAGCAGGCCAGCCTCGCGAACGAACCGCCGCAGGGCGCCGCCCTTGGCGCCGTGGAGTTGCGACGGGCGAAGATGGAGCCGGATCAGCTTCTGGAGGCGATCGGTGAGCTCCTTGGTGTCCAAGTGGATGCGCGAGCTGGCAGCCAAGCGCAGCCTGGCCACGAGGTCGGGGACGAGGCGGGCGCCAACTTCCTCATGCCCGTGGAAATGGATCGCTTCATGGTCTGTCGAGCGGGTCGCCGGCTTCCCGATGTCGTGGAGCAGCACGGCCAGGCGGGTGACGGGATCGGGTGTCGAATCCTGCGCGTGCTGCAGAGCGAGCATGGTGTGCTCGAAGACGTCGAGGTGGTGATAACGCGGCGGCTGCGTCACGCCACGGGTCGCAGCCAGCTCCGGCAGCAGGCGGGCCAGGATTCCCGCCTGGTCCAGCAGGCGCACGCCGTGCCAGACCGCGCGACCTGCGAGCACCCCCCAGAGCTCGTGCGCGATTCGCTCTTGCGAGATACGTTCCAGCAGCGGCGCCTTCTCGAGGAGGGCGGCCCAAGTGGCGGGCTCGATCTCGAAGTCGAGCTGGGCCGCAAAGCGAATGGCGCGCAGCACGCGAAGGTGGTCTTCCTCGAAGCGGGCAGGCGGATCGCCCACGCATCGGATGACGCGACGCGTCAGGTCTTCGCGGCCTCCGAAAGGGTCGATGACCTGGCCGGTCTCGGGGTCGCAAGCCATCGCGTTGACCGTGAAGTCGCGCCGGGAGAGGTCCTCCTGGAGCGAGGTCGTGTGCTCCACGGTGGCGTGGCGCCCGTGACACTCGACGTCGCGGCGAAAGGTGGTCACCTCGTAGGGGACGCCCTCGACGATCACGGTCACGGTGCCGTGCTTCACGCCCGTCGGGATGACCTTGGGAAACAGCGCCAGGACGCGGTCCGGGGTCGCGTCGGTGGCGATGTCGTGGTCCTGCGGCTCCAGCCCCAGCTCCCGATCGCGCACGCTGCCCCCGACCACGTAGGCCTGAAACCCGGCAGCACGCAGGGTCGCGAGGATGTGAAGGGCGCCACGCATCGGAGACTCGGATCTTGGTGCGGCCCGCGCCGCCGGTCAAGTCATGGTTTGACGTCGCAGGGCTGGGCGGGATGCCTGGAGCACGGCCTCACACGGCAACGGAGAAGTTGAACCGCGAAGCCACGAGAGACTCGAAGAGACTCGCGAAGAGAATCTTGAACAGTCTTCTCCAGCCTGGTGATTCACCGTGTATCCCTTCCTCTCCTTCGTGCCTTCGTGTCCTCGCGGTCTGGTCCCTTCCCCAGGATCGTTCCCGGCTATTCGTCCCGCTACCCGCGTAATCCAAGAAAAAGCCCTCCGAGGGCTCGCGCGATCGGAGGGCCGGGAATGGTCGGGGAGCGCGTTCTAGTGCGGCTGGTCCTTGCGGGGAATGATCCTGTACTCGAGCAGCTTCTGAACGAAGTAGACGCCGAAGAAGTTGCCCTGCCGTTGCACGGTGCCGATGCCCTTGGCGATCCACATCTCGAAGTCCGAGAGCTTGACGCCGAGAACCTGGTCCGTGACGAGCACCTTGACGCGCACGCAGTTCTTGAAGTGGCCGGCGGGGACGGTCACGTCC
>JACQFU010000221.1 GCA_016199905.1 Candidatus Wallbacteria bacterium | reverse complement strand
GGATCGACATCGAACGCGTGGTCGCGCGGATGGCGCAGGTGCCGCCGCGTCAAGTCACTCGTGACGCGCGTCAAAACCTTGCGTCATTATCCGACGATCTCAAGCAGGCGGTCTTCGGCCAGGAGCAGGCCATCGACGAGCTGGTGGCCGCCATCAAGCAGAACCGGGCTGGCCTCGGGAACCCGGAACGGCCCGTCGGCTGCTTCCTTTTCACCGGCCCCACGGGCGTCGGCAAGACGGAGGTGGCCAAGCAACTGGCGAGAACGCTGGGGATCCAGCTCCTGCGTTTCGACATGTCGGAGTACATGGAACGTCACACCGTGAGCCGGTTGGTGGGAGCGCCTCCCGGCTACATCGGCTACGACCGCGGCGGCCTTTTGACGGAGGCCGTGAGCCAGAACCCCCATTCGGTCGTGCTGCTCGACGAGATCGAGAAAGCCCATCCGGACGTCTTCAACATTCTGCTTCAGGTGATGGACCACGGCACGCTGACCGACACCAACGGCAAACAGGCCGATTTCCGCAACGTCATCGTGCTGATGACCAGCAACGTCGGCGCCCGCGAGTTGGCCATGCGCCGGGTCGGCTTCGAGAGCGATGGACTGGCCGTCCGCAACGAGGACGATCGCGCCTACCAGCAGATGTTCAGCCCGGAGTTCCGCAACCGCCTCGACTCGCGAATCGCCTTCAAGCCGCTCGCGCCCGAGACGATGCTGCTGATCGTCGACAAGTTCATGCACGAGGTGGCGCAGCAACTCGCGCCGCGGAGAGTGGAGTTCCGCGTCACGGAGGCGGCGCGGCAGCTGCTGGCAAAGAAAGGGTTCGACGCGGTCTTCGGCGCTCGTCCGATGCAGCGCGTCGTGCGCACGGAGGTCAAGCGTCCCCTGGCAGACGATCTGCTGTTCGGCAAGCTGGCCGACGGCGGCGTCGTGACGCTCGACGCCAAGGACGACAAGCTCTGCTTCGAGGCGGTCGCCGCACAGAAGGCAGTCGTTCGCCAGTAGCTACTTCCCGAACGCCTCGCCCTTCATCGGGATCTCGAAGGCGAAGAGGCTGCCGTCTCCGGAGCGCGACTCGACCCAGACGCGACCGCCGTGCAGTTCGACGATCTGCTTGACGATCGCCAGCCCCAAGCCCGTGCCGCGATCGCCCGTGGGGGCGCGCACCGACGTCTGAGAGAACTTGCGGAACAGGAGGCACTGGTCGGTCTCGGGAATTCCAGGGCCCCGGTCCCGAACCCAGACCCGCAGTTGGTTTCCCTCCGTCCGCGCCCCGATTTCCACGGGTCTGCCTTCGGCGCTGAACTTGACGGCGTTGTTCAACAGGTTGTTGATCACCTGATTGAGCTTGTGCGGATCGGCGACGGCCGGGGGCAAGTCCCGCGGCACGTGGACCTGAAGCTCGATTCCCTTACGCTGGGCCATGAAGTGGTTGCGCTCGACGCAGAGGTTGATGATGTGCGCGACCTGAACCTCCACCGGGTAAATCTCCATTCGCCCGGCCTCCATCTTGGCGATGTCGAGGACGTTGTTGACCAGGCCCAGCATGTAGAGTGCCGTGTCCTGGATGCCGCCGATCGACCTCTGCTGAAAAGGAGTCAAAGGAGCAGCCGAGGAGTCCATCAGGATGGCGACGAGCGCCAGGATGCTGGAAAGAGGGCCCTTCAGGTCGTGGCTGGCGATGGAGAGCACCTCGTCCTTCAAGACGTTGAGGCGCTTGAGCTCGTCGCGGCCCAGCTTCATCTGGAGCTGGTTGCGCACGCGTGCCAGGAGGATCTCGCGGTTGAAGGGCTTCCCGATGTAGTCGCTGGCGCCCACGTCCAGCCCTCGCACCGTGTCCTCGGGTTTGTCCTGCGAGGTGACCAGGACGATCGGCACGTCGGCGGTCTCCCGCTTGACGCGAAGCCGCCGGCAGACCTCCAGGCCGTCGAGGTCGTCCATCACCACGTCCAGCAGCACCAGGTCGGGCGCGCGCCGGGCCGCTCGCTCCAGCGCCTCGACTCCCCCGGAGGCGGTCTCCACTTCGTATCCGGCGGCCGTCAGCTCCTCTTCCAGGTGAGTGCGGTACAGCTCGCTGTCGTCGACGACCAGGACATGGAGGCGTCCGGACTCGCCGGCACCTTCCGGCCGTTTTGCCGCCGCCTCCCCCTCACCCATTGAGCCCCTTTCGCTGCACGAACCGGATCATCTCGGGGCCGCCGGTTTGGCCCTTGCGCTGCATGAATCGCATGCTGTCGGCCGTGACGGAGAGGATGTCGACCGGTCCGCCGACGCTTGGAAAGCGGGGCTCGAAGCGTAGGGTCGTGATGGTGGTCTCGATGAGGAAGCGCGCGTAGTCGATGGCGTCGGGCAGCGGCATCAAGTGGAAGGGCGGCAGCGTGTCCGGGCTGATGAGCCGATCGACGACGCTGGTGTCGCCGCCTCGCAGCACGCCGTATTGCAGGCGCCCATCGCGGTCGAGGTTGCTGCGCCGCGGGCCGTCGGGGGTTCCGGTGTCGACGGTATAGACGTGAGGGATGCCGATGCCGTCCTCGTCGTCGTAGCCGGCGACGATGAAGAGCGCCCGATTTTCCGGAGTCTGCTCGCGGAAGTACTCGTGCAGCAAGTCGGCCATCTGTGGCGTCTGGCGGTTGGAGCGATCGTTCACCTCCGCGAACCGCTTCACGTAGCTCTCCACCGGCAGGTCGCGCAAGATGGCGTCGCCGTAGGTGAGGATTCCCACGCCGGCGTTCGGCAGCGCGAACACCTTGTAGGCCGAATCCGACAGCACCAGCGGAGTGTGAACAACCTCGGTGCCGCCGGAGATCTGTTTGGTGGCGGTGCTCTGCATCGTGGTGCGGCTGTCGGCTGCGAGCACGATGCCCGTCGGGACGAAGACCGAGATGACCAGGCTCACGTTAACCTCTGCGAAGGGGGGGCGATCGGCGCGATCCAGACCGCGCCCGACTCTTCCTTGACCGTGGCGAAGATGTTCACGGTATCGGGGCCGGAGTCGGCCAAGGAGTAGAAGCCCACCTCATCATATCCCAGACGGCCCAGCTCGGCGGCCTTGCGGTAGGGGCGCAGGTAGAAGCGTGAGGAGCCCAGCTGTCGCTCGATCAGTTG
>JACQFU010000220.1 GCA_016199905.1 Candidatus Wallbacteria bacterium | reverse complement strand
CCGCTTCCCGGAGCGGGGCCGGGACTGCGGGGCTCGACGGCCGCCGCTCCCCCCTCGCTGCGCAGCGGGCAGCCGCCAGGCTCGCCCGGTGAAGTGGCGAGCCTACCCGCAGGGCTCGCAGGGCGCTCCACACTCACGAACACCTCCCGAACCGGTGTGAAGTCGGCCGATGGAGCCAGACCCGGACCCGCCAATTCGACGGAGGCCCCTCCCCTGGCTCGCGAGCTTCCGCCGAAGAACGTGCCCGACGAACCCGACGTGGTCGCCACGGACGACACGGGCGCCGTCCTCACCGCGCCGCCGACCAAGCCCGCGAGCGGCCCGGCGCTGAAGCCGACACTGGTGCGCCCGACGGGGATCGCGCCGGCGCCGCCTGCGGCCCGCGATACGGGCCAGGAGCCCGTGGCCGAGCCGCCTGCCGAGCGACCCGCCGAGCGGCCGTCGACTCCTGGCGCAAAACGACGTCAGCGGCCTCCGCTGGGTCCGAAGGAAATCGAGGCGCTCCGCCGCTCGCGCATCGGGACCGGCGGCAAGGAGCCCGACCCGGCCGAGCAGGACACGACCAAGGCGCCGCGCGACCGCCCACCGCGCAACTCCCAGACCATGGAGACGCCGGCAAAACCGGACGCCGGCGTCGACGCGCCGTTTTGAGGCTTCAAACCCTCAGACGTTGAACGACTGACCGCAGCCGCAGGAGCTTTTCGCGTTCGGGTTGGCGATGCTGAACCCGCTGCCGGTGAGGCTCTCGATGTAGTCGATCTTGGAGTCTTGCAAGTACTGAAAGCTGTTCGGGTCGAGCAGGACGCCGACGTCCTCGGCGGCCTGGATGACTTGATCGCCGTCGTGGGAGTCGTCGAACGTCATACCGTACTGGAACCCCGAACACCCGCCGCCCTCGATGGAGATTCTCAACGATTTGCCGGCGAGCGACGCGTCGGCCGCCCGGAACTCTCGCAACTTCTTGATGGCATTCTCAGTCAACGTGAGCACTTCGCACCGCCTGTAGCGAATAGGGGGAACGGCAGGGTTCCCGGAGTAGTCGAGCGTAAGTATACCACATAGTCCACTTAACGGAAGCCTCGAAACTCGGTTCCGCATGTGAAGACGGCCCCGTTATACTGTTTGCCGGACCATGGCGAAGAACAAGCTGCCTGTACTGGGGATGGCAACTCCCACGGCTCGGGGCGGGCGCGACGTTTGCCCGTACTGCAGCCGATCGCTGGAGCCGCGCAAGGCGTTGTGCCCGAGCTGCGGGAAGCGACCGTTCCTTCGAGAGGGCCGGATGGCGCTGATGGCGCTCTCGGGGCTGTCGTTTGCTGGCAGCCTGGTGATCGCGCCGTGGCGGGGACTGCTCTTCGCGCTGACCTGGGTGTTCCTGGGAGCCGGGCTGTTCCTGTTCGGGCGCCGGGAGATGAAGCTGGCCGACAATCGCCGCGTGTTCCTTCCGCTGGCGGGGTTGCTGTACGTCGTGATTGGGCTGGCGTCGGGCTCGGTCGGCATGACGGGACTGGCGGTGCTGGCGACGGCGTTCACCTATTTTGCGCTTCCGAGCTTGCACTCGCCGACGAGCGAGGACATGTCGGCCTCGATCGAGGAGTTCGAGGCTCAGAACCAGCTGGGGTACGGTTTCGGGATCATCCGGGACCAGATCCGCTCCACGATCGGCGCCTCGGACGCCGCCAAGCGTGCCGTGCTGGGCCGGGAGCTGATGCCGCGCATCGACAAGCTGCTGGATGAGCGGCTGCTGGCCGTGTTGAAGCGGAAGGTGAGCCTGGAGCGGATCCTCGCGACCACCGATCCTTCCCGGCTGGAGGAGGAGCGGCGCAAAGCCATCGACCGCGCCTCGCTCATCAAGAGCGACGCCGTGCGAGGCGAGTTGGCCCGAAGCGCGGCGCTGTCGAAGGCCATGATCGACAACTATCAGAAAATCGCCGAGCTCTTGAACATCTATAACGTCCAGGTGCGCAACCTGCAGAAGGTGCTTCTCAACCTGAATATGAAGATCGCAGCCAGCGCCTTCAACGACGGCGGATTGGACACGATCCGGGAACCCCTGGAGGCCCTGGATCATGAGGTCGAGTTCCTCGAGAAGTCCTTCCGGGAGCTGGATCTTCTGATGCCGTGACGAGCGATGTATCCTGGAGTGAAACAATTTCGTCTTGGATCTCGTAGTGGGTGACAAGACTTGATCTTCCTGCCCTTTCTGCGTCTTCCCCGGAGGAGGCGACAAACAATATGAGCCGAACCGGAATTCTTCTGCTGGCCTGTGTCTCCCTTGCCTTGACCGCGTGTTCCAAGCCGCCCGCACCGATGGGCTTCAAGGACCGTGCGGACTGGGAGGCCTACGTCGACCGCATCGACATGCCCGACGCCTGGAAAGAGACTCTGAAACAGGAGAGCAAGCGCGTCAGCGGCAAGTACGTCAACAACATGGCCGCCTACCTCGACCTCAAGGGCGAGCCGGTGACGGCGCTGTTGAAGAAGTACGGCATGAAGGCCGACGTCTCGCTGGACGGCGTCGATCCGACGCCCGCAATTCGCCAGGCTATCGACGACCTGCTCAAGGCCGGCGACTCCAAGAATCTCTACAAGAACGATCGCTGGATGGACACCGAGGAGTTGAACGGCGGGTGGAGCGAGGGGCAAACCCAGTTCCAGTTGG
>JACQFU010000219.1 GCA_016199905.1 Candidatus Wallbacteria bacterium | reverse complement strand
CACGTAGAGCGCCATGACTAGCTGCTCGATGTTAGCACAGCCTCTCGCCGAGCTCAGTCCGAACAGGCGCGGTGGTTTCGTGCAGGACTCACGGTCTTGCGGGCGGCGGGGCGAGCGCCTTGACCTTTGCAGCGACTGCCGGGTCCTCCCGCAAGGACATCGGGAGTGAAACGTGCCGATGGCTCTTTTGACGCTCCGAGGGCAGCCGGATCAAGTCCACCTCGCCCAGCTCTTGACCCTTCGGTTCGCTGCCGACCAGGAGCGTCGAGCCCACCAGACGCGGCACCGGCAGCCGTCCATTTCCATGTCCCAGGACCGCCAGGTCGGCTCCGGGGACCGCTCTTGCAAGCTCCTCGGCCTCTGCTGGAGACATATGAGCCAGCACAACGATTCGGTCCGGGCGAGGCGAAAAGGACTGCAGCACCTGCGCCAGTCGTTTCGCGGGCGGCTCTACGACGAGGTCGCTGTGCGTCGTCGTCACGCCCAGTCGATCGGAGATCAGCCCCACCAAACCCACATGAAGACCGCCAATGGTCACGACGGCCGTCGCAGGAAACGGCCGCCGGCCTTCCGGCGTGATGAGGTTCGCGCCCAGCACGGGAAACCGCGCGTCCTTCGCCAGCATCTCCAGCACACGCAAACCCACGGCGAGATCGCATTCTCCGACGGCTGTGGCCAAGAGTCCCTGGGAGGCCAAAAGTTCCGTCAGGCGCCTGGCGCGCTCCACCAGCCTCGGCGCCTCCGCCGGCTGCACGCGCCAGTTGTGGAAGAAGGTGTCGCCGGCCTCTACATAGCCCAGGTCCGCGTGCTTGCCGAGTTGCGCCACGTAGGTCGCCTGCCGCCCGAGACCTCCGCGTTCCGGAGCGCAGCCGCACGTAGCGACCTCGCCGAGCCGGGCCGTGACGTAGACCAGTACGGCTGGGCGGGTAGCTGTGGTGTGGGGCGTGGATGGAACAGCCGCTGCTTGGGCCTGAGCAGGCGCGACGGCCAGTGGCGGGGCTGAGGTCGCGCTGCCGCAGAGAACGAACATCCAAGCTGCGCAGACCGCCAACTCGGTCGTTCGTCCCGGGTTCGCGCTCCTCGGGCGGAGCAACTTGCCGATTGTCACCTGTGGCTTGAGTCCTGCCTTCACCGTGCAACCTCCCTCGTAAGTGTTCCTGCAGCCCCCGCTATCCCGTCGAGCAGTATTCCGTGGGCGTCGACCTTCCATTCGGAGTAAACGGAGCCATTGCGTGCGATTTGGCCCGAACCGGATTTCACCGACAGAATCCTGCCGTCGCGACCCGGCACGGGCAGAAACGCGCGAGGCCCTGCGCCTTGGGCCATCGGATCGAGGTAGAGCCGCTGGAGGAACTTGATGCCCCGCGGGTTCGATAGCAACTCCCCAAGCGTGGAAGGTCCCCGCTTATAGGTCGCGCGATAGGCCTGAATCGCCCGGTGATACGCGGTCAGGCGAAACCTCAAATCCTCCTCGCGCTCGCGCTGGACCACGGACGACCAGAGTTCGCCAGCAAGCCCCAGCCCCGCTTCGATCAGCGCGAGCGTCAGGAAGAGGCCGAGGAGTCCGAACCCTCGGCGCGGTGTGTTGCCGCCGACGTGTGCCGTCACCATTCGTTGTACGCCTTGCCGTCCAGCCCGACGAAGTCCGTGCCGGAGCGGACGTCCCAGACGCCCCCTTCGGCATCCTCGGGTGCGAGCGTAACCCACGTATCCGGCCGCCGAGTGAAGGGGTCGACGGGCAGTTTGCGGATGTAGTGCTTTTCGATGAGGGCGGTGAGCGTGTCGGGATAGCGCTTGTGATCGGCGAAGTAACCATCGATCGCTTCGCGGAGGGCTGCCAAGTCCTGGCGCAGCACCGTTTCGCGGGTTCGCACGATCGTCCGCTGCAAGGCCGGCGTGGCCATGCGCAGCAGCACTCCCAGGATCGCCAGCACGATAGCCATCTCCATTAGCGTGAATCCCAGTCGCGATCGCCATATACGACACGCTGGAGCCACTGGATGAAGCGACACGTCCATCACCAGTCCTTGTACGCGGTGCCGTCCAGCGCCGTGCCGTTCGCGGTCGAGCGAATGTCTAATAAGTTCCCCCTTCCTCCCTGCGAGGAAGTTGGACCACCGGCGCGGGGTTGGACCACCGGCAGTCGAGTGTCCTCGTCAGGAGCCTGCGTCGAACCGATTGATAGATCCTGCGGGTCCGGGGGGTCGCCCGTCCCGATGACTCGCCAATCGGGTTGACCTGTCATCGGGTCGCGCGGCACGCGCCGCAAGTACCGACTGCGCACCAGCTCGTCGAGGTCCCGCGGATACAACTCCAGGCGAGTGCGGCTGGTCTCGCGTTTCGAACGATCTTCGGCGTAGCGATCGATGGCGTTGCGCACCGCGCGAAGAGCCTGGCGCAACTCCAGCTCCGCGCGCCGGCGGCTCGCCACTTGCGATAGTGGAACCAGCGCCGTGGCCAGGATGCCCATCAATGCAGCCGAAATGGCGATCTCGACCAGCGTCAGTCCACGGTGGCTTGGTAGGGTCACCGGCCTTCCCGCCTGACCCGGCCGCGAACCGGCGACGGGCTCACGGCCGGTCGCGGCGACTCCGGGGGACCGGCCGTTCTCTCGATCAGTCCTGGCTTCCGCGTGAGGAACCCGTCCTCGACGATCAGTTTCGGTGTCACGGTCATCACGATCTCGCGCGTGAGCACGTCGGTCCGCTTTCGCCGGAATAGGTCCCCGATGAGGGGCAAGTCTCCGGCTAGCGGGATCTTGGACATGCTGGTCTGCTCGGACTCATTCAGCAGTCCGCCCAGCACGATGGTCTCGCCGTCCTTGAGCCGGACGACGGAGTTCGCGTTGCGGTTGGAGGTTCGCGGGAAGCCGCTGGGAGTGAAGTTCACCACGCTCGAAACGTCGAACACGAGGCTCAGCGTGACCTCGCCGGTCGGGTGAATCTGCAAGATCTCCACGTCGAGCTGGATTCCAACGTTCGTGTACTGCACGTTGGTCGCCAGGTTGATGCTGCCTTGGGCCGTCTGGGCGGCCGTCTTCAGCTCCAGGGGGATCTTGTCGCCGATCAGGATCGAGGCCTTCTTCTGGTTCAGCAGCTGCAGCCGCGGGGCCGCCAGCACCTTGCTGTTTCCTGATTCGAGAATTGCAGACAGCTCCAGGGGCAGCGTTTTCTTGGTGTAGCGAATCAGCTCGCTGGCCGTGAACACGCCCTGGGTCAGCGAAATGCCCAGCTCCTTCAGCTTCGTGCGGTCGACGTCCAGCAGCTTCACCTCGACGGCCACCTGCGCGGGCGGATGGTCGAGGCGCTCCAGGACCGAGCGCATCTCCGCCAGCGCCGCCGGCGGCGCATAGACCGTGAGCGTGCGCAGACGCTCGTCGGTGAAGCACTTCACCCCCGGGTAGATGCCCTGCAAGTAAGGCACGGCCGCCGGAGGTTCGAGGTGCTTGAGGAGGAACACCTCCCGCTCCACCGGCAGCTCCTGGAGATCCAGCCTGGGGACCAACGACGCAATCTGCGAGAGAACGGTCTCCTCGTCGAAGGCCACGATGGTCCGCGTCTTGTCGTCGGCGACCAGCGACGCATGCGGAAACGCATTCTTGAGGAGCCCGATCATCTCCTGCGGCGCCTTGAACTGCAAGGGGAAGACACGGGTCCTCAGCTTCTCCTTGTAGGTGTCCAGCTTGTTCGGCGGGAAGATGACGATGGCGTTGGGGCCCACTTGCTTCTTTTGCAGCGAGTTCGTCAACAGGATCAGGTCGAGCACTTTGTCGATGGGCAGGTCCGTGACGGCCAGCGTGATCGGCTTGTCCCGCACCGAGTCGTCGACGAAGACATTGACGCCCGTCAGCTTGCTGAAGATCTCGATCACCTTGAAGAGTTTTGTCTCCTTGAGCTTGAGCATCTCCTGCCAGGTGACGGCTGGAGGAGCGCTCTTCGCATCCTTCTGCGCCGGCTCCGGCTCGGTCTCGGCCGGCGTCTCCGCGGGCGCAGGTGTCTTTGGATTCGGAGAGCTCGGTACGGGCGGCAGCCCCGGCTTCCAGTGCACCTGGGCGGGCGCCACGGGGCAGAGCAGCGCCAGGAACAGCAGGAGGGTCGTTGTCTTGGAGTGGGTCATGGTTGGTTCGCCCCTCACGGCAGATCGAAGACTTCCTCCTCGTCTCCCTGGATCGTCTGGATGGTGATCTTGGCTGGACCGATGGCCTTGACGCGAAGCCCGCCGAGTAGCTCGTCTCCACTCTCGACGACGCAGAGCCGGTCGTCCAGCGACAGAAAGACCTTACGAGCCGGAGGGTCTTTTCGCTCGTAGACTCCATGCACGACGATCGACTCGCGCCGGAGGCGTCGGGGCGGTAGGGCCAGGACAGGCGCAGGTGGTGGCGGTGGGGGCGGGGGCGGGGGCGCGGCCCGGGGAGCGGCTTCCTTATAGTCGAAGACGTCTCGGACGGGCTCCTCGAAGCGCCCCTTGCGAGGAGCGGCCAGGTCGAGCGAGGCGATAGCCAAGGCCGGTGTACGTGTGGCGGCGGAGGCGCCGGCCCGGGCTGGTGGCGGCCTGTCCGTGCGCGAGAGGATGGATTCCGGATGAGCCAGGTCTCGATACAGCATCGCGCCGTAAAGGAGCAGCGCGGTCGCAGCCAACGCGAGTTTCTCGCTCATCGCCCCGAGCCTCCGGGCACCAGGTAAGTCGCGATCGTCAACCGCACGGTCCTCGGCCCCGGTCGGGCGTCGTCGTCGCCTTTGACGACCAGGGACTGCAGCGCCAGGGCCCGGCTGTCACGCTCGAGGTTCCAGAGAAAGGCCTTCACCGCTCGGTACGGCCCCTGTGCGACCGCGCCGATCAGCAGGTCCGAGTAGACCCGATTCTGCTCGCGCGTCTGGCGATAGTCCGCGTGAAGCAGCTCCAGTCCGGCGGAGCCGGCCGCGGCGCGAATACCGTCGGCCAGAGCCGGGAGATCGCGCTCGGAAGGCAGCCGGCGCTCGGCGGCTCGCAGTGCATCGAGCGACTCTCGCGAAACGGAGTCGCCGTTGCCGGCCCTGCGACGTGCTCGCTCGCGACCTTCCACCATCGTCTGCTCGTGCTCGGCGAGCAGGTTGGCCTCGGAAACGGCTGGCAAGGTGTAGACGGCAAACGCAACGAGATTCGCCGCAAGCAACGTCCCGACCGCCAGCCTACCGCGCACGGGACACCGGCTCCCGGTTCCTTTGCACGCCCGGCGATCCGGACGAGGCCTTCGCGAGACAGCTCCACGCCGTTCAGTCGCAAGTCGTCCGGGACCAGCGGTTCGAGCGCGGAGAGCACCGAGTAGAGGCTGCGTCCACGGGCTTCGGCCAGAGTCGCAATCTCGCGGACGCGTGCCGCCGCGCTGGCCGCCGCCTCAGCACCAGACGGATCGGGCCTCAAAGGCGGAAGGGCGGCGAGGCCTTCGAGGTGAGCCCGAGTCTGCGCGATGTCGCGGCGAGCGACGGCCACGAGCGCCGCTTGAGAAGCCAGCGCCAGTGCCAATCCGGCTGGCAGGAGCCGACGGAGCCATCGACTCCTCGACTCCCGATCGCCGAGCCAGCCGGTTCCACCCCAGGAAGGCTGACGCAGCACGAAGGAAACCGTGGGAAGCTCGCAGTCTCGGTTGCCAGGATACTCACTTGGATCCGGGGAAGGCAGGAGGCCCAGCCTCAGCTCCTTGGCAAGCTGCCGCATCCACACCTCTGCACGAGGGGCGAGCGCTGAAGGGACATTCCAGCCGATCGACGATGGCGCGATGCCTCGGGCGGCAACGCGCGTCAAGAGCTCCCGTCCGGCGGCGACCAGTGTGGCGACGAGCGCCTGTTCGGAGTCGGTTTCGAGGGCGGGCAATGGTCTCAGAGCAATCGGCGGACGGCCGTTCCTGTAGACGCCCAGAATTGCGCGGTCGGGCTCCACGGAGAATGCCAACACTGCGTCCTGCGATGCGGAGAGCAGGCATGCTGGAAGTGTCAAAACGGCTTCGATCGAGTCGCAGTTCGTCGCCAGCGCCGCTTGAAGTACCTGGGCCGCGGCACCGGATTCGGCGAGGACGTCGGTTGCGAGCAAAGCGCAGGTCGTGCCTGGCAACAGCGGAGACCGAGGCTTTCGGCGCCGTTCGAGCATCTCGCGCAACCCTCGCGACGGTTGCAGACGGGACTCCTGGCCAGTTGCCGAGGAGACAACGACGCGTCCGATTCGGCGGTTAGCGAGACTCAACCCGAACTCTCTTTCCAGCGTTCTATCCAGGAAGAGGTGGGCTTCCGCGGCGCGGCGCG
>JACQFU010000218.1 GCA_016199905.1 Candidatus Wallbacteria bacterium | reverse complement strand
TCCCCCTCCCCCTCCCCTGCTACACGCCAATCTTCCCCTTGGCCTTCTTCTCGTGCGTCGCGGTGACGACCGTGCGAATGCCTCCGCGCACGGCGAAGTCGCCGACGACCTCGATCCGGCGAGGGTGGATGGCGGCCACGAGGTCGTCGAGAATCCGGTTCGTCACGGCCTCGTGGAACGCCCCCTCCTGGCGATAGCTCCACAGATAGAGCTTGAGGCTCTTCAGCTCCACACAGACCAGGTCTGGCACGTAGCGAATGCGGATGGTGGCAAAATCGGGCTGGCCGGTCATCGGACAGACGCAGGTAAATTCGGGACAGTCGAAGGCGATCGTGTAATCGCGTCCCGGGCGTGGATTGGCAAAGGTATCGAGTTTCTTGGAGGGTCGGGTGGGCATGGGCCGGATTGTATATGATCGCATGCGATGGCCGACCCCGATCCGAAGCGCGATCTGGCCAGCGCGGAAGAAGAGACGCGCCTGCAAGCGGTGCTCACGATCGCGCGCGATCCCGATGAACAGGGGCTGAAGCTGCTGGCAGAGCACGCGGCAGGCGATCCGAGCCCCATCGTGCGCTACCACGCTCGCAAGGCGCTCGAGGCACGCGCCGCGCGGCTTTCGGCGCGCCGCCCGGCAGCCGCGGCCCCGGCCGATCCCGCGGCCGCCGGGCATCACGTGGGGATGCAGAAGGTCGAGACGATCCTGACGTCCGGCACCTCCGACCAGCGGCGCCGGCTTGCCGAAGCCCTCGGCCGAACCCGCGATCGGCGCTACCTGGCGCTGCTCGACCGCCTCGTCCTGGGCGACTTCGACCGCCCCGTGCGCGAGACGGCCCGGCAAGCCCGGGAGAGCCTCGACGAGGAGACCCTCCCGGCGGCGTCGGCGGAGCAGGTCTCGGACCCCGCCGTGACACTGGAAGCCTGGCTTCGCCAGGACGACCCGGCGCTGCGCGCGGCCGCCGTGCGCCGCGGCCGTCGAGAGTGGAAAGCTCCGCTGGCTGAACTGGCTCGCAGAGTTGTGCTGGCCGAGCTGGACCCCTGGGTGACCGTGGAGTGGCTGATGGCCCTTCCCGAACTGGGCGATCCCGCGCTCGCAGAGCTGGCGGCCGAGCTGGTGCGGCGCCGCGATCCGCACGTGCGCGCCCGGGCGGCGCGCGCCTGGCTCGAACTGGCGCCGACCGAAGCAATGCCCTTCGTCACGGGCCTGTTCGACGACGCCGACGAGCTGGTGCGGGAGGCCGCGTTCCGCTCGGTGGAGACCCACGACGCGGACTACGCCGTGCAGTTGCTCGTGGGCCGCGTGAGCCCGGCGAAGCTCTCCTCCGCGCTGAGGAGCATCCAGTGGCTGTCGCTGATGGATACGCCGCAAGCTCGCGGCGCGCTGGTGAAGCTGTTCGGCAAGGAAACCGACGGCCGGCTCCAAGAGAAGCTCCAGTCGGCGCTGGTGGAACGGCTCCCCGCGACCGAGTTGCCGCTCGTTCTGGAGCTGGCCGCGCGCGACGCGGGAAGGAGGGACGAGGCGCTAGAAGTGGCGCGGGCACTACAGACCCGCCACGGTCTTTCGCCCGAGCTCTTCGCCGAGTTGCTGCGGGAGTACGGCCTGGCGCCGCACGACGTCGAAGCGGCCACGTCGGGTCGCCGCCAGCGCGTTCGGAAGTTCAAGAAGACGGTCGCCGCCTTGGCGCTGGCCATGGGGCGCGGCAGCCGGGTGCTCACCACGCACGTTAACCGAAGGAGCCTCTTGCTGGCGGCAGCGGCGGCGGCCGTGGCCGCCCTGGCGGCCCAGGCGTGGTTGGTCTGGTATCCGGCGGCGATGGCCCGGCGGCACCTGGAAACCGGACTCGCGTTCTACTGGCACGGAGACTCCCGGCGAAGCGCCGCGGAGCTGGAATCGGCGCTCTCTTACGACCCGGCCAACGTCCGGGCACTGGAGCGCCTGGCCGACCTGGCGCTGGACGACGAGGACCGAATCGGCGCTTCGGAAGCGACGGCGCTGGTGAAGGCAGCCGGGCGCGAGAGCCTCGCCTTCCGGCGACTGGCGGCCCGGATGCGACTGGTCCAGGGAGACGCGCAGGGCGCCGTCCGGATGCTCGAGGAGGTAGAGGCGGCCGGCGGCGACGTGATGTGCCGCGTGGATCTCGGGCGGGCGCTTGCGGCCTCGAAGCGCGCCGAGAAGGCCATCCCCGTGCTGGAGGAGGCCGTGAGGCAGTCGCCCGGTTTTGCCGCCGCCCGCCTGGAGTTGGCCCGCGCGCTCGCCAAGGCCGGCCGCGAGTCCGAGGCTCTCGACCAGCTGCGGCGCCTGCTCTCGGACCAGCCGACTCATCCTGGCGCCCGGCGCCTCCAAGGTGAGCTGGCGCTTGCCTCCGGCGATTGGGACCGGGCCGAAAAGGCGTTCCGCAGCGTGCTCGAAGTGGAGGCCAACGAGCCGAAGGCACTTTTGGGTCTTGGACGCGCCCAGGAGAGATTGAAGCTCCCGACCGAGGCCGGCCGCACGTACAAATTGGTGCTGGAACGCGATCCCGAAAACGCCGACGCGCTCCTGGCGATCGCGGGCCTGTCCGCGCAGACCGGCGATCTTTCGGCCGCCCGCAAGGTCTACCGGCGCATCCTCGACCGGCGTCCGAACGACTTCCGGGCGACCTTTGCCCTGGGTCTGCTCGAGCTGGAGCACGGTGACGCTGCGCTGGCGCTCTCGCTGTTCCGCGCGGCCTCGGAGCTATCGCCGCGATCGGCAGTGGTCGCCTACGACCTCGGCCTCGCCGAGCTGAAGCTGGGCCGGCCGCGCGAGGCGGAGGAGCAGTTTCGGGCCTCGCTCGGGCTCAAACCCGCGCAGGCGAAACCCTGGATCGCCCTGGGTTGCCTGGCGCAGGGCCAAGGGCGCCCCAGAGAGGCGCTCGATTGCTACGACCGCGCGCTCGTGGCCGCCCCGGACGCCATCGAGGCCATCGTCAACTCGGCAGCCGTCCGGATCGCCCTGGGCGAGCGCGAGGCCGCAGAGAAGCTGCTCCGGCGGGCGCTGTCGCTTTCCCCCGGTCAACCGGCCGCCGTCGACAACCTGGCCCTTCTGGGGAAGGCCGCGAGGTGACGCCCTGCCGCTCGCGCCGGGGCAGCCTTGCCGTGCTGCTGGTGCTTCTGACGCTCCTGGCGTTGCTGGGTCTGACGTTCCTTTCTCGGACGAGCGGCGAGCGCCAGCTCACGGCTCAGCTACTGGCCCACGAGCGCTCGCAGTGCGTGGCCGAGGCCGCGATCGCCGAGGCTTTCTGGACGGTGCAGAAGACGATGAACACCACGGGCAGTGCATGGTTTGCGGCCATGCGCCAGCCGTCATCCTCATCGGTCCCCACGCAAACCTTTGTCCCCGCGCGGGCCGCGCGACTGCTCGAGGAGCTGGCAGGGGCGGGACCGCCCGTCCCCAAGGTGGACGTGGAGCTGCGATTTCTGGGCGCGGCGCCTCTGGCGGGACTGGCGGCCGATCCGGCCGAGAAGACGGGGTACCTTCAAGCGTCCGCGGCGGTCACGATCGGCTCGGTGAAGCGCGTGCACCGCCTGGTGCGCGAGGTGCGAGTGGCGCGAACGGCTCCGGCGGCTCCACTGGATGCTTTCAGTTTCTGGATATGCGCCGGACCGGGCGCCGGCGCGCTGCGAGGGCCCGGGGGACTACCGGGAACGCCGCCAGGCCCCCACGACGCGGCCGTCAAGCTCGCTCTCGAGCAGAGCTGGAAGTACTCCTGGGGCGGACAGCGCGCGCGTTTTCCCTTTGCCCGCGCGCGCGTCAGCGAGTACTACCCGGATTGGAAGACGTTCCTCGACCGCAGGACGGACGCCAGCCGGACGATACTGCTGTCGGGCGTGGTCCTGGTCGCCGACACCGCGGACGCCACGCTCTCGGGGGTCCGGCTGGCCGGAAACGGCGCGCTTTGGGTCACCGACTGCAGCCTGAAGCTCGCAGCAGTGGCGGTGGCAAAGGGAGACCTTCCCCAACTCGCAGTCCTGGGCCCCGGCAAGAAGCTGGAGCTGACGGGCTACCTGCCGGGCTCGGTCTTCCGAGGGTCTCTGGCAGTCCCCGAGGGGACGCTGGTCACCGAGGCGGATCTGACCATCGAAGGCAGCGTGCTCGCCGATCGCTGGTCGATCCCGCCGAACACGACGCTGCGGCACTCTCGGGCCGCCGATCCCTTCCTGGTGACGCTCTCGGAGGCGACGTATGCGCCGTAAAGTTCCGGGCTTCAGCCTCGTGGAGGTCCTGCTCGCGGCGGCGGTGGCGGCGCTGGCGATCGTGCCGTTGGCCGGGTCGTTCACGACGGCGACCCTCGGCACTCAGCAGGTCGTGCAGACCACGCGGGCCGTCGAGTTGGCCTCGAGTCGGCTGGAGCTGCTGCGCGGGCGGCCGTTCGCCGAGGTCGCGGCGCTGCCGGCGGTCTCCGTGTTGCCGGCTGCCGAACTCGGAAGACCTTGCGAGGGTGAAATGGGGCGTGTCGACCTGGTTCCGGGCGAGCTGGTTCGGATCGCGGTCCGGGTCCGTTGGAGTCCCAGTCCCAAGCTGCTCGAGAAGGTCGAGCTGGCCACGTTCTACCTGAACGCGAGGGCTCGATGACGAAGCCCCGACCGGCGAGCCGGGGAGCCGCCTTCACACTCGTCGAGCTTCTCGTCGCTCTCGCGATCCTCTCGGGCGCGCTTTCGCTGGTGCACTTCGCGCTGTTCGGCGGCACTCGATCCTACGCCCGGTCCCGGGCGCGGATGGACCTCGAGGCGTCGTGCCGGGCGGCGCTGGGCCGCGTGCAATCCGACGTCCGACGAGCGGCTGGCTTCATCGAGGTCACCGACGACGGCGCCGAGCTGAAGCTCTCGGTGCTCGACCTCGGCGGATCGGGCCTGCCGTCGGCAGGACCCGGCGGCAAGTTTTCGGAGAAGCCGGTGGTGTACCGGTTCGACGCCCCGAACAAGAGACTCCTGCGCAGAGAGGACTCGAAGGAAGAGATCCTGGGACGCGGGCTGCCGGATGTAGTATTCTCTCAGCGGGTTTTCGAGATCGGGGCAGTCAAGTACTCTGCCGTCACGGCACGTGTCACGGCCGTGCTCGATGACAGACCCTTCGGCATAGAGGCGTCCGCGGTGCCCCGGCTGCAAGCCGGCTGGGCCGCGAACCCAGCCTGGGTCTTCACGACGATCGGGGCCCCCTACGAATTCAAGGTGGATCAATGACGGCAACGATCGTGGCCGCGTCGTCGGCCTTCCCCGAGACCGTGGTCGGTCCCGAAGAGGTGCTCGCCAGCGTTCGAAAGGTGTTCGGGGGTCGCGTGAGGAATCTGGAGACGTACTGCGCGATGGTCGGCCACTCGGGCATCGATACGCGCCATCTGGCTCTGCCGGTCGATGAGATCCTCCAGGAGCGACCTTTCGGAGTCAAGAACTCCGATTACTCCAGGATAGCGCGTCAGCTCGGCGAGGAGGCAGTCCGCAAGTGCCTCGATTCCGCAGGGATCGCTGCGAGCGACGTGGACTTCCTGGTCACGCTCTCCTGCACGGGGTTCATGATCCCCGCGCTCGATGCCTACCTGATCGACCGCATGGGATTCCGGCGCGACGTCGGCCGGATGCCCGTCACCGAGATGGGTTGCGCCGCCGGCGCCTGGAGCCTGGGGCGAGCCCGGGAGCGCGCGCTGGCCACGCCGGGCGGCCTCACGTTGATCGTCAGCGTCGAGCTACCCGGGCTCACGTTCCAACCGGGCGACCTCTCGCCGGCCAACCTCGTGAGCTGTGTGCTCTTCGGAGACGGCGCCGCGGCGGTCCTGGTCGACGGCCGAGAGAGCCGGCGCGGTTTCCGCATCACCGACAGCAAGTCGGTGCTCTTCCCGGAGTCGACGGCCCTGATGGGCTTCGACCTCGACGAGAAGGGATTCCACATCGTGCTCGATCGAAAGATCCCGTTCGTCATCGCCCGGGAGGCCCTGCCGAGGATGGAGGAGTTCCTGGCCGGACACGGAATGCGCCCCGCCGACGCCGGATTCTGGGTCGTCCACCCGGGCGGCAAGCGCATCCTCGATTCCATCGCCGCCGCGCTGGGCCTGGGTCCCGCCGAGCTGGCGCCGACCCTCGACGTCTGGTCGAGGCGCGGCAACCTGTCCTCGGCGACGGTGTTGGCGGTGCTCGAGCGGCTACTGGCAAGTCCGCCCGCTCCGGGCTCCCGGGGAATGGCGATCGCGTTCGGCCCGGGCTTCTGCATGGAAATGGTACTTTTGGAGTGGGCGGAGTAGTCGACTCCTTCAGCCCCGCGCGAGCAGCCGCCAAAGGTCGGCCGAAAGGAAGCGGCCAAGCCCGCCGTACCCACAGTTGAGGCCGAGCAGGCGCGACATGGCCTCCGGCCGCCGGCCCAGCCGTCCCAGGACGACCCGCGCCACCGAGCGGTGCCGGGCGAGGAAGAGCAACGCGCGCGTGAGCGCCCACGGCTGGCCCGTAGTGCGGCGCCACATCTCCTCGTAGCGCGCGCCGAGAACGCCGTCGACGCGAAGGCCGTGATCCAGCAGCAGCGCCGTCGCCTGCCGCGCCGTGCCCAGCCCCAGCGCAAGGCCTTCCCCGGTGAGCGCATCCAGGAAGCCCGCCGCGTCGCCCACCAGAAGCGCGCCCGGCGCCCACCGCCCGAGCGCCGGCGAAGCGAGCGGTCCGACGGCGCCCGGCCGGCCGGCCTGACGCGCCCCGCGGAGCGCCTCGCCGAGGGCCGGGTCGCCGCGCAGATGCGACGCAAAGGCATCGGAGAGACGGCCGGCCCACGAACGAACGCGCGCCCCCGACGTGAGGAAGATCCAGCCTTCGGCGCCTGGGCCGCAAGGCGTACGGTAGACTTCTCCGCCCTCGATCAGGTGGACCTGCACGCGAGGCAGTGGTGGCCTCGACGTCTCCCACTCGAAATGTCCACACACTCCGAAGCGGCCTTCTCCGAGCGGGCCTGTTCGCGGCGCAAGCCCCAGAAGCCGGCGCACCGTGGACTTCAAACCGTCGGCGCCGATTACGACGTCAGCCCGTTCGCGTCGTCCGCGCATCACGACCCCCGTCACGCGCGTCCCCTCCCGGAGAAGCTCGCTCACGGGCACCCCGAAGCGCAGCTCGGCTCCCGCGTGCGCCCGCAGGTGCTGGGCCAGAGAGCGCTCCAGAGCCGGGCGGCGCACCACCAGACCGTCCGACCAGCCGTCCGGGCGGCGCGGGAAGTCGGCCGCCGCGATCTCCCTTCCTTCGCACCAGTACGAAATGCCTCTGAAGGGCTGGCCCGCTGCGCGGTCCAGGACGGGCAGGAAGGCCCGCGCAGCCGGCCCGGCAACACCGAGATCGGCCAGGTGAGCGACTCCCGGAGGCAGCACGCCCTCTCCACACGGCCTCTCACGCAGGCTGGGCGCGCCCTCGACGACGAGCACTTCCACGCCCCCGCGTGCCAACCAGGTGGCGGCCGCCAGCCCCACCGGCCCTGCCCCGACCACGATCGCACGCGGCACGCTCAGCGTCCTCCTCGCGGCGGCAGCTCTACCCGGACCGCACCGCACGAGTAAAGCCGCAGCCCGGGACGCGCCAGGAACCGCCCCGGATCGCGCACGCGCAGCGTGGCCGTCCGGTAGGGCACGCACTCGCGAATCGCCGCGACGAACCGAAGATCCCGGTCCTTCCAGCGCTCCAGCCCCTCGATGCGGGCGGGGTCGAACGACTCGATCGCGCCGGCGGCTCCTCCCGGTTGGATTTCGCGCTCGACAAGGTCCAGATCGACCAAGCCAGCGCTCAGCTCGTAGCGGCCGGGCCCGACTGACGCCGGCAACCGCAGCCTGTAGACATCGTCGCATCGACCGGCGACGGGCGGCGTCGCGACGCCTCCCACGGGCTCGATCCAGCAGTGCGCGAGCCGCTCTCCCGCAAAGAGCGCGAGCACGGCGCCGGGGCGGCGACACCCCCGGACCGCAGACAGCTCCCAGGACGCTCCCACGCTGCAGAGACCCGGCCGGACCTCCAGACGGGCGCTCAGTGAACGCCGATCCAGCCGGACACCGGCGGCGACCTCTACAACTGCGCCGGGGTCGGCCTGGGACGCGGCCTGCGGAGGGCGCGGCGCTGCCGGCGCGGCGTCCCGCTCGGGGGGCTCCAGCCTGTAAAGAAACCCTTGCCTCCGAAGCCGGAACGCCGTGCTCGCCCGCTCGAAGCCGTCCGCCGGAAGCAGCAGGGAACCGAACACCGGTCGGCCCCGAGCCAGCGCAGCACGGATACTCGCCTCTACCGCCGGGTCCCAGCGTTCCAGGATGGTCAGCTCGAGATCGGGGCGCTCGCGGAGGCAGAACCTGCCATACAGAACGCTGAACGCGTCGACGTCCGTCGTCGTCACCAGACGCGCTCGCCTTGGAAGGATGCGGTACAGGTCCTCCAGATAGCGGCTCACTTCATGGAACCCGGAGCGGTCGCAAGCGCGGTAGCTGCCAGGGACCCAGGAGAGCGGCAGGAGCACGATCGCCGCCGCAGCCGCGACCTGCGCCGGACTCTCGACCACCCGCAGTAGCGCGTCGGCGCCCAGCGCCATCAGCCAACAGACCATCGCGAGCAGAGGCAGGATCATCGTGTTCGTTTCGATGGCGTTGTGATTGGCGCAGAAGACCGCATTGGCGAGCGCGATCCCCAGGATCGTCACCATCTCGGGGCGGCGGCGGGCCACGGCCGTGGCCAGTCCTGCAAGAGCCAGGGCCAGCGCCAGGATGCCGAACTGCGAGACCAACAGAACCAGGAAGGATGCCGCGCGGGGCAGTTTCGCCAGGCCCAGGAAGAACGGCAGGAAGAGCGCGTCGCTGGGTCGGTGCGCGACCAGGCAGCCGGCCAGAAAACCACTGAACGCCACCCGGGGCATTGGCTTGCCTCCAGCGTCGGGCGCCAGGCTCCAGAGCAGCGCCATCAGCAGAGCCATCTCCAAGGCATAGACCTCTTGGATAACCGCCAGATCCCAGAACTGGGGCAAGAACGCGAGCGCGCAAGCGCCCGCACATGCGGCAGGCCGTTTCAGTCCCGTCGCCTGCAGAAACCCGAAGAAAAGCGCCACAGCAGCAGCAGCGGCCGTCGCCGAAAATGCCGCGACCCTCAGCGGCACCGGCCCCACGGGGAGCAAGGTGAAGGCGTGCCCCAGCATGGTCCAGAGCGGGTAGCCGGGCGGGTGAGCAATGTCCAGGTTCACCGCCGCCGCAGTCAGCTCCGGAGAGTCGAACCAGTAGACGTCGCGAGCAGCCGTTGCCAGGTAGAACGCCAGGCAAAGGGCAAATAGGACGAGGGCGGGGATCCGGGACGACATTGGAGCGACAAGAGATTAGACGAGATTCCACGGATTGCAAAGGACGGGGCCAGGAGCGAAACGATGCTGGATGGTGGGAAGCAGCGGCACTACGGGACGACGAAAGGATGAACCACGAAACTTGAAAGGACACGACGAGATTCATTCAGAGTCTTGACGGGTCGGGCTCCTCTTCTGGTCCCCGTTGGTCTCTTTCGTGGCCGGGTGGTTCAATCGGGCCCCGCCCGATTTCCAACCTTCTGGCGTCTTTCCCGCTCGAACGGTGGGTGTTGACCGGAGTCCCTCGAGTGCTGTAATGTATATGCTGTACACCAAATCGAATGGTGATCTCCCATGGCTTCCAGCGACAAGCGAACCCAAATCTATCTCCCTGAGGCCCAGTACCGGGACCTGCAGTCGCTTGCGCGGCAGCGCCAGGTATCGATGGCTTGCATCGTGCGCGAGGCTCTGGCCGAATACGCTACGGCCCACCCGGCAGGGGCTTACAATCTCGATGTCGACCCGCTGGCCGATCTGATCGGCTGCTTCGAGGACGATGAAACGCTCTCGACGGCTCACGACGATCACCTCTATCCCAAGAAGTGAGTCTCAGCGCCGGGTCTTCGTGGACACCAGCGGGTTTGCGGCGCTTTTCAACGCAAGAGACGGCAACCACGAGTTGGCCCGGCGTGCCTGGGTTCGCCTCTGGCGAGACCGGATCCCGGTCGTCACGAGCCTTTTCGTCGTCGACGAGACCGTGACGCTGCTTCAGCGACGAGCCAACCACGCGGTCGCTCTGGCCTTTGCAGAGAGGGCACTGGAGCAGCGCTTCCTGCCCGTGCTCGACGTGCCCGACCGAGTCCTTGCGCGGGCCCTGGATCTCTTCAGGCGTTCCTCCGGGCTGGAGTTCAGCTTCACCGATTGCACCAGCTTCGCCCTGATGAACGAGGAGCAGATCGAGGTTGCGTTCGCCTTCGACGAGGACTTTCGCCGCGCGGGTTTCCGTACGCTCTGATTGCGGGGAAACATAGCGGACCCCTATGGGCGGCCGCGACCCACCCTTCCTCCGCCATCCCCCCCGCTTCCTGTCGCCCACTCTCAACTCATCTCCTCAGTCCTTTGATCGCATAAGTCGCGCCCGCCCCCATTTTGAACCGCCCACCTCTCCGGGCCGTCCCCTCTACGACACGAGGAGGCGCGGGATGGAGTTGCTTCGCACGGCGGTGGCGGCCTGGATCGCGGGGGCCCTGCTGCTTGTCGGGATCTTGCCGCCGGCCCTGCTTCCGCCCGGGTGGCGCTTCTCGCTCGACAGCGCGTTCACGTTCGATCAGCGCGGCTCCGGGTCGCGAAACCAGCGGGCGTGCCTGGCCAATCGGCGCGTTCTGGCTGGCGCCCTGGAAGCCTACGCGCTCGAAACCTGCAAGACGGCCATCGCCGCGCGATCTCCTGGCCGGCCTACCCGGTTGGCGGAGCTGCCGCGGGAACTGGCGCGTGACCTGGTGAACAAAGGACTCCTGGCCTGTCAGCCGGACGATCCGGGCTGCGGTCGCGACACCTTCCGGCACTATCTGATCCTCGACGTCGAACCCGGAGTCTTCTGCGCCGTGCACGGCTGCGAGCTCCCCGGGACACCGCCGGAGCTTCCGCACTCGCCACGCGACCAGCTCATTGCGCTGGGAGTGAGCGATTCGAGCATGCTCGAGTTGGCGTCGGAAGCGACCTTTCCCCACCGTCAGTGGTGCGTCTCGATTCCCGAGGAGATCCTGTACGCAGCCGCGCTGCTGCTGCTTGCGGCCCTCGCCCGAGCCAGGCGCCTTCATCACCAGCTCGACCTCTGCTTCTGGTCTGTTGCCGCGGGCCTACTGATGCCGGCAGCGGGCCTGGCGCTCATGGGCGACGGCCGGTTGGGGGCCCTGGCCCTGGCCGGCCTGCTTGCCGTACACGCGCTCGCGTTGCTCGGCCGCGCCGCTTACGTCTCGGTGGTTCTGGGCGCCGTGCCCTCGGTGCTGACCATACGGTTCCTGCCGCGCGAGAGGTTCGGCAGATCCGCCCGTACGTGCGCTTCCCCTCCGGGAACGTTGAGTCTTCCCGAAGCCGCCGCCCGGCCGCTCGCGGAATCGGCCCGCGAACGTCTGCTTGCAGCGAAGGGCGTCGCCCTGGCGATGGGCCCCTGCGCGCTGGCGTCTGTCGCGGGCTGGCACGTGCCCGCGATGGCCGGCTGGTCCTCGGGCTGGGCCGTCCTGCTGGGCATCCAGTGGGGCGTTGCACGGTTCTGGCGTGACGTGGCGATGCTTCCGGGGTCCGCGGGAAAGACGCGGACGCGCATCCTCACACTGGTGCCCGGAGCCACAGCGCTCTTCCTCGCCTTCTCGAGCTGGACCGAGGACGGCGCCCTGGGAGCGGCGCTCATGGGCCTGGCCCTGCTCGCGACGTCCCTGTCCGAAGCGATGCATCACCGCTGGCTGCTGGCGGACCTGGAGCGAGCCACGACGCCAGTCCACACCATCGCGTCCCGTTCCCAGCCCGTTCCCCTGCGCGCGCCGGAGCCGATTGGCAAACCAATGCCGCGGCTGCCGTCCGCTCAGGCCATCGGCGTTTGCCTGCAGACCCAATCGATCCGCCTCGGCCCGGGCACGGCTTGCCGGGTTTGCGGCGACTCGCTCTTCGGCGGCGTCGTGCTTTGCGAACGCTGCGAGACTCCTCATCACGAGGCATGCTGGCAGTACAACCGAGGGTGCGCGGTCTTCGGTTGCGACGGCGATCGCGTTGCGCAGAAGCGGGCCG
>JACQFU010000229.1 GCA_016199905.1 Candidatus Wallbacteria bacterium | reverse complement strand
GTCGCCCTGGCCGCCGAAGAGCACCGTGCGACCGCGACGCGAGTCGTACGCCATCGCATGCGACTCCCGCGCTGGGGGAGAGTAGTCCGGTGTCACGTTACTCCAGTTCGTGCCGTCGAACTCCCACGTGTCCGCAAGGTGGCCTTCGCCGGAGTTGTAGCCTCCAAAGAGCACGATCCGATGGCGCGAGGTGTCGGCGACCGACGCAACGGACCAGCGCGGCGTCGGTGAGCTCGCGGGATTAGCTCGCGCCCACCGCGAACCGTTCCAGCCCCAGGTATCCGACAGCGCTCCGGTGTCCCGGCCGTATCCGCCGAACAGCCAGGTCGATCCGCTCGCCGGCTCGAAGGCCAGGCTGGAGTTGCTCCGAGGCTCCGGTGGTTTCGAGGGGGTCGTCTCGGTCCAGGACGTCCCGTTCCACTCCCAGGACTCGGGCCGTTCGCCACCGAGCATCACGGTACGTGCCCGGCGCGAGTCGTAAACGGCGGCACAGTCCGGGCTGCCGGACGGCGAGGGCTCCTTCTCTTGCGACAGGTCCAGCCACTGCGAGCCGTCCCACTCCCAGGTGTCTTGCGGGACCATCCCTCCAACCTGGGGATCGACGGTGAAGCATCCGTGAAGCACGAGCCTGTTGCGGCCGCCGTCCCACGCCATCGCCGACGGGATTCGACCGGACGGTCCCGTGGGGGGCGAGACGTCGGCCCATGAGGTTCCGTCCCACTCCCAGAGGTCCCCGAAATACGCTCCAAGATCCGGGTTGTAGCCGCCAAACAGAACGACGCGCCCTCGCGAGCCGGCAAACGCCATGGCGTGTTTGTACCGAGGTTGCGGCGAGGTCCCTCCCGGGGGCGACTTCTGCGCCCAGGTCGTCCCGTCCCATTCCCAGGTATCGCCGACTGTCCCGAGGTTGGACCCGACGTCGTCGACGCCCCCGAACAGCACGACCCGACCGCGAGAGGGGTCGAAGGCCATCGTGTGGTTCGATCGCCTCGACGGCGACGGCCCGGCCGGCGTCGCGTCGAGCCACTGCGAGCCGTCCCACTCCCAGGTGTCCCGGAGCGCCCCTTTTGCCGAAGAGCCGCCGAAGAGCACGGTTCGATGACGCACGGCGTCATAGGCCATCGAGGCACCCATGCGTCCCTTGGGCGACGCCGAATCCTTCGGCGTCACGTCGAGCCACGCGGAACCGTCGAATTCCCAGGTGTCACGAAGCCGGTCAGGCCCGTAGCTGCCTCCGAAGACCACGGTCCGTCCGCGGTCGGAATCGTAGGCCATCGCGTGGTTGCCCCTGCGCATGAGGCGCTCCACGGCGTTGACTTTCCGCCAGGTCGACGGCACCTCGGAGCGCACCCGGACCTGCGCGGGGACGTCCCGATCCCCGCGATGCACGCGGTCGGCTCCGAGCTCGACGGACTCGACGGAGAGCGAGGCCCGGGTCTGCACGCGCCACTCGTCGGGGTTGTCGGCACGCTGGTCACGTTGCTCCAGCCACGCGTCCACGATCGCCGGACCCGCGGGCGCCGCCTCGGTCACCGTCACGTCGTAGCTGAGCGTGGCAGTCGTCAGGCCGGCCAGCGAGGTATTCGCATCCAATCGCTGCACTGAGTATCCCGACTCGAGTCCGTTGAAGGTGAGACCGCCGGCCGACAGATCGCCGGATTCATCGCCCATGTTCTCCACGCTCACCGTCACGTTCACGGTCTGCCCCCGGCTCACGCGCGTGGGAGCAGCCGCGACCGTCCCGATCGCAAGTCGCGCCGGCCGCGGGTTCACCATGAACGCCCCCTTCACGAGGTTCACCACCAGGGTCGGTATCGAGAAATCGTCGTCTCTGGCGCTCACGGTCACCGCGAGGCTCCTGGGACCGATGGCCGCCTCGCGCGTCACGTCGACGGAAAAGGAGAGTGTGGCCGAGTCTCCGCCTGCCACCAGCGTGACGTTCTCGGGGGCGGGTCGCACGCGGTAGCCCGCGGGATCTCCCTCGAAGACCAGTGAGGCCGTCAGTTCGCTCGTCGAGGAGACACTGCCCGTGGGGGCCTCGAACCCCCAGGTGTCTTGCAGCCAGTGCGCGCCGTCGTAACCGCCGAAGAGGAGAAAGCCGTCGTTGTAGAAGTCGTACGTGAAGACCTGTCCGGAGCGCGCGGCCGGCGCGACTGCGCTGGGGGGCGTCACGTCGGTCCAGCTCGCGCCGTTCCAGGCCCAGACGTCTCGCCTGGCGGTCCAGTCGCATCCGACGAGCTCCTCGCCGCCGTACAGCAACGTTCGGCCGTAGTTCTCGTAGTCGTACGCCGCCGACGCTCCCCGGCGGCTCCCGGGCGACGGACCCGTCTTGGGCGTGACGTCCGTCCAGACGGTCCCGTTCCACTCCCAGACGTCGGCCAGTCCGATGCAGCCGGCCTGTTCGCCCCCCGCGACGACCACTCGCTGCCGCCGCCGATCGTAAAACATGGCGTGGCCGGACCGAGCCGGCGGGGAGGTGGCCGGAGTCACGTCGGTCCACTCCTGACCGTCCCACTCCCACGTATCGTTCGAGGGGGCGCCGTCCGGGGACGCGCGTCCTCCGAAGAGCACCACGCGCTTCCGAGAGTCGTCGGCGGCCAGCCCGTGTCCCCAGCGGCCGGACGGCGAAGTCGACGGCTGCATCTGGTTCCAGTCGATCCCATCGAACTCCCAGGTGTCGGTCAGGCCGGCTCCGTTCTCGCCCCGCCCTCCGAACATCGCCACGGCACTTCGGTCGTAAGCGTAGGCCATCGCGTGCTCGCTGCGGCCCGCAGGCTTTCCGGCGGTGTTTGCCTGGGTCCAGCGAGCTCCGTCCCAGATCCACGTGTCGCCCAGGGGCGTGCTCCCGTCCTGGCGGCCTCCGAACAGCACGATGGTTTGCTCATTGGTGTTGGCCACCGCGGCCATCCGGTCCCTGGCCGGAGGAGATGGCACGCCCGCGCGCTCCGTCCACCGCAAGCGGGCGCGGCTCGAAAGCGTCACTCTCGCGAGAACATTCGATTGTTCGCGCTCACCTCCAGGAGGAAAAAGAGTGACCGACTCCACTAACAGCTCGGCCGGCTCCGGCCCCTGGGCCGCGGCATCGTACGGCATCGCGGCGAGGAGCAACAGAAAGACGACAAGCGCGCGCCCCAACCACATGCCCGTTTGCTGTGCGCACATGCCGGAACCTCCGCCCAGGCCCGATGCTCGTCTCGGGCTTCCGTTCCATTTACCGTCGGGCAGCCGCCATGACCCGTGGCGCCGCTCGCCGCTTCGGCGCTGGACTCCCGAAATCCGCCAGACGTCCGAAGCCCCACCGCTACGCTACAGTAGGTTTGCGGACGCCGCCTCAATCGCGCTCACGAGTCGAGCGAAACCGGGCCGATGCGTGCCCTGGATCACCGGCCTCCGGCGCCTTGGACGTGAGGGTCGCTGCCGCCGAAGAGCCGATCGACCCGCGCTATGATTGCCTCCGCCGGGTTCGACCGAAGCGGGGTGCTGCAATGGTTCTCGAAAGTGGGCTCGCCGACATCCAGGAACTGCGCCAGCGTGGACTGTACCAAGAGGCGATCGCCACCGCCGAAGAAGCGCTGAGACAGGCCAGCCCTTCGCCGGACTCGGCCTCGCTGCTGGAGACCCTGACCGATCTCCACTGCCGGGTCGAAAACCTCGAGGCTGCGAGACGGTTCGCTCGCAAGCTCGCCGACTTGCAGATACAGTCCCACGGCAGCGCCAGCCCGCAGGCTGCCGACGCGCAGCGCCTGCTGGCCAGGGTTCTGGCCGACTCCCGCGGCTCCTCCGCCGGCGGAGGCGATCCCGAGAAGGCTGCCGCGGAGTGCTTCGTGGCCCTCTCCTCCCTGCAAGAGCGCCTGGGCCCCAACGATCTCGAGACATTGTTGTGTCAGTCCGAGCTGGGAGACTGCGAGGCCGCGGCCGGGCGCCCTCGAAAAGCCCTCGAGCTCTATCGATCGGTACTTGGCCAGATCCTCGCTTCGGCCCCAGGGGGCCGGCTTGCCCGCGCGCGCGTGCTTGTGAAACAGGCCCAGGTCCAGCTCGCGAACCGGGATCCCGTCCGCGCGGACGAAGCTCTCTCGGAGGCCCTGCCGGCACTGGCGGCCGAACTGGGACCCGCCCACTCCGAAACACGTCACGCGCTCTTCCTGCGCGACACGTGCCTGACACGCCTGAACGAGCGCCCCAAGGCCATCGAGTTACTTCGACGGGCGCTTCGCCAGACGGAATCGACCGCGACCGGCGGCGCCCTTTCGCATGAAATGGACACGCTCCAAGCGCAGATCCTGCTCCTGCTCGCCGGCCACGAAGAGGCCGAGGGCCGCTTCCGCGAGGCGGTGGAGCTGAGGCGACAGCAGGCGGCCGCCGCCGAACGGGTGTCCGGGCCGGATCACCCTGACGTAGGCCAGGCCCTCAACGCGTTAGCCCTGGCGCTGGAACAGGCCGGGGCGCTGGTCGACGTGCTCCGTCTTCTCGACCGATCGCAGGCCATCCTGGAACGTGCGTTGGGGCCTGACCACCGCGACGTGCAGATGGTGCGCCTGAACCAGGCGACCTTCGTGGCCAACAACGGAAATCCCGCCGAAAGGACGCTTGCTCTCGAATGGATGCTGGCCATCCAGAAGAAGCGCCTGGGCGCGCACCACCGGGAGGTGCAGGCATTGGTCGGACTGTTGGCAGGACAGCTGGAGAAGGAGCTGGGGCCGGGTCACGCGCGAATTCGACAGCTGCTGACCGAAAACCGGCATCCGGCCGCCGTGCCCTTGTTGCTTCAGCCGGTCCGGGAACTGCAGAAGCGCCGCGGAGACGACTCCCCGGAAGCGATCGAGGCACTCGAGAAAGTGCGCGCGCAGGTGGTCGAGTGGCTGGGTACGGATCACGAACTGCATCAGCAACTGCTGGAGGAGTTGGCCGGCCTTTACCGCCGGCGAGGGGACCTCCAAGAAGCGGGGCGCTGCTACGGAGCCCTGGCCGCCATCGCGGAGGACAAGTACGGCGACGGCAGCCCCGAGGCCAGGCGTCACGCCGAGAGCGCAGCTCGGATGTCCCAGGAACGGGGCGACACGTCTTCGGCCGTGGAGCAGCTGGAGCAGCTCGAGCGCGACACCGCGGCTCGCTACGGTCGAGACCACCACAGGACCAAGGCAATTCGCGAGAAGCTCGAGGCATTGCGGGGCAGCGCGTCCTCGTCGGGGAACCTTCAGCAGAACGTCATGATGGGTTTCTGGGTGATAGTCCTCCTCCTGGCCTCGCCGTTCGCCATCCGGAACATCGCCTCGGGCATCGGGAGTTGGTGGAACGAAACCTTCCACCCCGCGCCGAAAGTGGCCGCGCAACGCAAAGTCGAAGAGCTGACCGAAGCGATCCAGAAGATGTCGCCAGGCGACCCGGCCTGGCCGAGCGCGGCCCGAGACCTCGCCTCGCGCCACATGGAAGAGGAGCACTACGCCGAAGCCCGCGCGCTCTATCGGTCGCTGGTCGACGAGACGGCTCGCGCCCAGGGCCCGGCGCATCCGGATCTGGTGCCGCTTTTGGCCGAACTTTCGCGCGCCTGCGCCGGTGAGAAGAGCTGGAGCCTGGCGCTGGAAGCGGACCTTCGCAGCCTGGAGATCCTGGAGAAAGACCCATCCCGGGAGAGAGAGACCAAGGCGTCGCGCGCGCGACTCGCCTCGTCCTTTGACTCCTATCAGAACGCGACCTGCTGGGGCTACCCGTTCACCTGGCTCTACGAGGCGCCGTTGGCCGAAGGGCAGGAACCGGACTGGGCCAGCACCGTTGTGCCCCTGCCGATCGCGCGCTGGCAGGAGCTGGCGCGCCGCTGCTGCGAGCCCGCCGCCCTGCGCATCGCCGATCGAGTCCTGCCGCTGGGCAATGGTTTCGCGGGGCAGTCGCCTGCGCCGGCCTGGGTGCAGCGCGATACCCTGGGGCTCGCAGTCGGCTCGTTGCGCGAAGTGGCCGGATGTCCGGACCTCAAGTATGAGGTCTACCTCTTCGCAGCCGACCAGGTACCCACGCGCACCACCGCCAAAGCCTCGATGGAGTGCACGCTCGTCGAGGGATACTGCCAGGCCGCGCTGGCCGCGCTACCGCCGGAATCGCCCCTGAGCGAGGCCCGCGGCGCGGTGATCGGTCAGAAGCTGGCCTGGTGCAGGGAGCACCGCGGCCGGCTCGACGAGGCGCTAGCGCTCTACGAACAGTCCGCGGCCATCGCGGCGAAACTGGAAGCCCGGGTTCCGGGCGGCTCCGCCATGTCGCAGCAAGCCAAGCGCGTGGCAGCCCGCGCCCGGCGAGTAGCTGCCGTGATGGAGAAATTGCGGCCGGCGAGCGCCCGCTCGGGACGATGACTCGTCCCGACTACTTGGCGCCGTAGAGAGCCGAAAACTTCAGCTCCCTGGAGCTGGGAGCCGCATCGTATTGGATCGCAGCGCCTTGGGCCGCAAAGCCTTGCAACTCGTACTGGGCAAATCCATCGGCGACGACGGTGACCCGGGCGTGGCCGATGGAGCAGAAGCTCGAAACCTCGTAGGTCGCGAAGGAGTGGTCGACCCAGACGCTGGCGCCCGACGATAGGAACGAACTCACCTCGTAGCTCGCAAAACCCTTGCACACGACGGTGACGCGATCCTTGCCCACGGAGATGAGCTGCGTGACTTCGTAGCTGGCCAGGCGGTGGTCCACGGCGACCCTGCCGCCGGACTGCAGGATTCGCATCTGGTCGTAGAAGCTGCCGCCGGAGCCCGGCGAGCCGCCGCCCGCATCGATGATTGTGGCGCCCTGCTGGGCCCAGGAGCTGAGCTCGTAGCCGGCAAAACCGTCGGCGACGATCGACACGCGGTCCTTCCCCTGGGAGACGAAGCTCGACACCTCGTAGCTGGCGAAGCTCTTGTCGACGATCAGGCGAGCGCCTTGCGACAAGAAGGACTGGACCTCGTAGCTGGCGAAACCCGTGCACTTCACGAGGATCGACTGGATCTCGTAGGCAGCCGCGGCGAAGGTCGGGCTGGTCCAGACCATCGCCTGGAGCAGCAGCACCGCGAGCACCATCCGCAACGTCGTCCTGATCACTGGAATGCCTCCCTGGTCACGGTCGAAAGTGCCAGGATTATGACGACCGGTGCGCAGATCGTCAATCGCCCCTGAAAGCGATCCGCCCAGCGGACGCCCGGACTCCTTGCCCGGGCGCCGCGCTGCTTCTAGCGATCGCCGCCCGCCGCTCGTTGCCGGCTTCCGGCCAGCCCCATCGCCAGCGTCGCGAAGGCCAGCAGGATAGCGGCAGGGCCGCCCCAGTTCCAGAAGAGGCTGGCCAGATCGACGCGACTGGCGCCTCGAAGCACGACCACGCCGGTCTCGAAGAGTGTCACCGCTCCTGCGGCCAGCAAGTACCCCCTCACCGGCGTCCCGAATCCAGCCAGGAAGAAACCGACAGTTTCCGCGGCCAGGAGCGCGGCGAAGACCTCAGACTCGCGGCCGCCCTCGTGCGCGCCAGGCATCAGGGAGACCAGCATCAGCGTGGCGACCAGTCCGGCGACCGGGTAGAGATCCTTCCGCGGGTAGAGGTGGACCAGCACGAGATAGAGTATCGCGCCACCGTGCAGCAACGCGCCGACGGCCGTTCCGCTGCCCACCGGGGCCACTCGCAGAACGAGCAGGAGCGCCGAGAGGCAGGCCGCCCAGATCTCCCAGAAACCCTGATCGCGAGCCGCGTGCAAGACGGCGAGCGCCACGAACAGCGCGAGCGGGCCGGGACTGAGCGTGAAAATCCCCTCCAGCGCAGCCTGGGGCGTACGCCCGGAGACCAGCACCACGGCGCCGATCAGAGCGTGAACCGGGAGGCCGTCTCCCCCGCGGCGCCAATGGACCCAGAGACCGAAGAGGAGGTTCGCGGCGACCATCAGCGGGAACATCGGGACCTCTGCGCTCAACCGGGAGCCGCTGACCAGGATCGAGGCGATCCCGATGATGCCCATCAAACCGGGCGCTTGCAACGCCCTGTCGCTGACCTTGGCGAGAAGGATTCCGATCGCGAGAATAAACGGAGCCACGCGCGTGCCGTCGAGCTCCAGTCCGAAGGCGCCGCTCAAGCCATAGAGGTGCCGCAGCATCACCAGGGCGGGATAGACGATGACAATCGCGGCCAGGTAACGCCGGTAGATGCGGCCCGGGTCTCCCCAGAGCACCGGATGCTTCGCGAGACGCGGATCGAGCCGGGCTTGGCGGGTCTCTTCCGCCGGACCCTCGTTCCACTCGCCGGCAAGCGCCGCAAGCACCAGCGGCAGCAAGGCCAGCAGATCCATCGCGACCGCGTTGGCGCCGCTGGAGCCAGGCTCGAGCACGGACCCGGCGCCGTAAACCGCAGCGAGCGTCGTGATCCAGGCCCCCATCGAGCGCCCCTCGATCGGGAACTTCCCGACCTCCGCCAGGAACACCAGCATCAGCACCGAGGCGATGAGCGAGACGCCGTTGACAGCCAGTCCGGCGCCGTGCGAGTGGCCCCAGAAACGGGTCGAGAAGAAAGTCGGATCGGGCAGCAGCACCAAGGCCACGCACGCCAAGTTGAAGGCGTCGTTGTCGACGCGGAGCTTGCGGCGCACGAAGATCGCCAGTCCCACGACCGCAATCTGATAGGCCAGCACCACGGTCTGCAACCGCAGCCCGGCTGCAAGCTCCACGGAGTCGGCGCCCGGCGCCTGGCTCATCAGGAAGCAGCCCAGGAGCATCAGAAAACCCGAGAGCAGGTACCAGCAGTCCTGTCCGACCAGGAAATCCCAGACTCGATTCTTCGCATCTCGCATTGCCGCACCTCCGTGCCGCCAAGATGGACGGGGCACGGGAGCGGCCGGTTCAATCTTAGGGGCCGGAAAGCGAAAGGCCGGCTCGCGCCGGCCCTTCTGAGCTTCGACCCGCCGGTCTTAGTGACTGCCACGAAACAACTGGAGCAAACGAAGCCATGATGCAGTAGGGCCGGCCTCCGTGCCGGCCCAGGGCTAGGCAGGCACGGAGGCCTGCCCTACTTTTCTGCGAGGAGACGCCTCTTGCCATGGTTGTTTCGTGGCAGTCACTTACTTCAGCGGATAGATGTCGTAGAGACTGAAGAAGTTGGAGATCTTCGGGCGGTCTTGCCGGGCGATGCCGGTCGTTGGCCGCGCGCTGTCGATGGCGGTTTTCAGGAAGAGCAGAACGGCCGGCAGATTCTGCTTGCAGATGGGCTCGATCTTCTTGTCCGCGGGGACGAACTCGGTGCCCAACTCGAAGGTGAACGCCCAGGCTCCGTAGGTCTGGTAGAAGGTGTCGTCTGTGGCGCCGCCGGCGGTGTAGAGGATGCGGGCAACCTGGCCTGGCGTGTACCCGTTCAGATCCGCCATCGCCTTGCCGCGCTTGGTCAGCTCGACCGCGTCCGGGGGCAGGCTGGTGTCTTTGCCCCAGGAGTAGAGCACGAGCTCGCTATAGCTGTGAAAGGAGAGCGAGGCGATGAACTTCTCGCGTTCGAAGAGGCTGCAGAAGGCGCGGGTCTCCAGTTCGGAGTTCGGCGCCTTGCCGTGGTAGACGTCGCTGTCGACGTAGTCGGAGCTGCCCGCGCCGAAGCCAACCGTGAAGTTGCGGTTCACATCCACGCCGGTGCCGCCGTCCTGCGGGCTGCGGTTCTTCCTCCACATCTTGAACTGCGTCTGCGAGTATTCCAGGCCGTCCGGGTTGGAGACGGGCAGGATATAGATGGAAAGGTTGTCCACGATCTTGGTGGCCTCGGGGTCCTTGCCGTAATTGGTCAGCAGGTAGCGCAAGAGGTAGAAGGGCAGCTCCGCCGAGATCCACTCGCGGGCGTGCATCAAGCCGAAGATCAGGACCTTGGGCTTCTCGGCCTCGAGCCCGGCACTGCCGGTCAGGCGTACCGCCATCAAGTCGCGCCCCTCGTAGGATTTGCCGATCGACTCGCTCTTGAGCAGGTTCGGGTAGTTGGAGCAGAGGTCCGCCAGCTCGGCTAGCGCGGAGGCGTACGTGTGGTACTTGCCGACATTGCCCTGAGCGCGGAACTGCGCGAGCTGATCGTCGACGTTTTCGAGCACCGTCTCCAGACCGGCGACGCCTGCCTCCGCCAGTGAGACGCGCTTCGCCAGCACGGCGGCGAGCTTGCCGGCCGTCGGCGCGGGATGCTGGATGGCGATTGCCCTGTCGCCCTTGACCTCGACGACCTCGTACTGGCCGGAGGTGTTCAGCGCCTCGAGCTGCGCCGGATCGCTGAAGCGTAGTCGCACCAGCTTGCCGGTCGAACCGGCGGGATCGGCGGCGAAAGCGCCATTGAGGACCAGGAACGCGCCTAGCCCCAGGGACAGGGTGATACTGCGAACGCCAGAAGCCATGCTACTCCTCCGAATCGGTTACTCGATTACTTCCAATAGTACTCTGCGACTTCGCGGGCAGGGTGCGAGATGATAGCAGCGAATAGACCATTTGGCAAGTGCAAAAAAACATGATCCCCGTACGCCGGATCGCAGAGCGGGAGCCGTTGACCGGCGAGCGAAGATCCGCTAGTCTCGGGCCTCGGAGCCCTCGCGATAGCTCGGACTGCAGTCCCCTGCGCGATGGAGCCCAACCCAGGAGGAGAGCGTGAACGGAAGAAACGCCGCGTTGCCCATCGCATTGCTGGCCGCAGTCTGCTGGCCGACCTGGGCGCAAAGCCCCGACTCGATGCCGCCCGCGCCGGCGACGACGCCGTCCGCCAAGGTCCAGGGGCCTTCCGGGGCCAAACGCGCACGCAAGGAACATCGCTACGCGATCACCGTGGAGCTGGCGACCGGCGAGCGGACCTTTACCGCTCGCAGCTGGATGAGCGAAGACGACTTCAAGAACGTCGTCTCCGACCCGAAGAAGGTCTGCGAGCCCTACATCATCAAGGCCAAGCGGAAGATGGCCGAGTCTCAGGGCTATACGAAGGCACGCTACGGCACCGACAACTGGAAGATGCTGACCGACCCCGACGTGCTTTGGGTCTCGATCGTCGATGCGGTGACGCACCGCTCGCAGAAGTTCCAGGCTTGGAGCCGAGGGGCACGACTCGGCAAGTACGTCCTCCAAAAGAAGCTGGGGCAAGGCGGGATGGGAGTCGTGTTCCTCGCCGTCCAGGAGGGGCTCAACCGCCCGGTGGCGCTGAAGGTGCTTCCCGAGAAAAACGCCACCCGCAACGACAACCTGATCCGGCGCTTCAAGAAAGAGATCAGCGTCTGCGCTCGTCTGTCCCACCCGAACATCGTCAAGGTCTTCGACGCGGGTTTCGAAGACGGCAACTGGTACTACGCCATGGAACTGCTCGAGGCGACCACCCTGGAAGATCGCCTCAAGGACGACCAGCGCCTGCCGGTGGCCGAGGCGCTCCCCATCGCGCGCGATCTCTGCGAGGCGTTTCGCTACTACTTTCCGCTGGGCATAGTCCACCGCGACCTGAAGCCCGGCAACATCATGACGGACGCCTCCGGAAAGACGGTCGTAACCGACTTCGGCCTCGTAAAGGACCTGCTCGCCACCGGCATCACCCGCACCGGGGTCTCTCTGGGCACCCCCTACTACATGTCGCCGGAGATGGTTCTGGCGCGGACAGTGGGACCATCGAGCGACATCTATCAATTCGGTGTCATCCTCTATCGGATGCTGACCGGCCAGCTTCCTTTCCACGCCACTCATACAGCCGAGGTCTTGAAGAAGATCCTGACGACCACGCCCGATCTGCCCTCGAAACTCAATCCGGAAATCTGGCCTTCCCTGGACACGTTGATCATGAACTGCCTGGTGAAGGCGGCCGACCGGCGCTACCAAGATGCCGAAGTGCTGGCGAGAGATCTCGCCCTGGCCACCCGTCGGGGACGCATCGCCGATCTCTCGGTCGCGTCCCCGCAGGCCTCGGGCCCGTCCGAGCCAGCGGCGGCTGCCGGCAACGAGGGCGACCGTTTCGATCCGGCAGCGGAGCCGGCCACCCCTTCCTCGAGTCGCGAGGCCGTGCCGCGGGCCCGTGCTCAGCGCCGCCCCCCGGAGCCCCAGAAGGACTCCGTGCCCACGCAAACGCTCCAGGGCGTAACGCCTGCGACCAGCTCCAGACACCGGCAGGCCCGGGTGCTCGCAGCGGCGGGCGCGCTCGTGCTGCTCGTGACGTCGGCAGTCGTGCTGCGGCTGCATTCGACCGAGTTCGGCGCGACGGAAGTGAGCGCCGCCCCGGGGATGCGCCAGGCGGTCGTCACCTGGGCTAGTCTCGCTGCCTATCGGGACCGAATCGAGTTCTCGGCGGACGCCGAAGCACCCAAGGTGGTCGCGGGCGAAGACCCCGCATCGTCACGACACCGCCTGCTTCTCTCCGGCCTCTCGCCTGGCCGCACCTACCGCTTTCAGATTCTCTACCCCGATGGAAAACGCAGCCTCGAACACAGCTTCCAGACCGTGGCGGCGGCGATCGACTTCACGAGATTGGAGCCCCAGGGCCCCGGATGGCAGCTGGTCTTCGAGACCCCGGCGGCCGCGCGGCTCACTCTTCACGCCGATGGCAAGGAAGAGTCCGAGCAGACGCCGGCCACGACCCACCGAGTCTCCTTGCCGGACTTCGATCCCGAAAAGCCGGCCCTTGCGCTGGGCCTGCGGTTCGCCTCCGGGGAGAGTTTGGAGCTTACGGGTCCCGATCTGGTCGAGCGACTGCGCGAGTCGCTGCTTCCGCGGCTGGCCACCGAGCTGGCGCGCAGCCTGGCGAGCTTGGACCCGGAGAAGTTCGTCAAGGAACGCATCGACCCGCGGCTTCCGGCCAACATCGTCGGCAGCCAGAAACGGTACGTGGATGGCGACGGGCTGGATGAGCTGTGGACCCCGGCCGGTTTCAGGTACACCGGGCACGTCCGCAAGTACGACCCCTTCGCTTCGGGAGACGCCACGGCGCAATCGATGGCCGAGGAGATGAGGCAGTGGCTCACGGGCGTTCCAGTGCGGGGAGAGCTGGCTGCGTTCTTGAAGCTGGGCCGCGGCTTCTTCGACAGCCGCCATGGAATGACGCAAGAGGCTCTCTTGGCTTTGTACGAGGGCATTTGGAAATGCCGCGACATGGAGCACTACGCGGCCGTGCTTCGGATTCCCTTTCGGATGGGGGCCGAGGAGCTCTTTCAGCAGAACTATCGGGTGCGCTACAGCCCGCTGCTGCCCTCCGCCGCGGTGCGTCATTAACTTCCCGTGCCCGACAACCAGATCTTCGCCTGTCCGTACGGCGAGTACCAGGGCCTGAGCATCCTGGGCTCGCTCGCCAACTGGAAAAGGCTCGGCCCCCAGCACTGGACTTTCCACCTGGCGGGAGCCTCCCACGCGCGCCGCGCCGAGCTCGGTCTGACCGGTGTTTTCCTCTTGCTGGAGCATCGCTTCGTCGTTACCGTCAACGAGCGGCTGAAACTGCGATTCCGGAACGACGCCTCCGTGTACAACCAGAGCAGGAATACGCGTTGGGCGTCGTTGAGCCAGAGCTTCGACCCTCGGTTTCTTCGTGACGGACCCAACGAGTTGACGGTCCAGCTGGAGCTGCAGCCCGGCATGCGCGCCCAGGCCGTGAAGAATGGCTATCTTTCGAGCCTGCGCCTGTCGCTAGAATAACGGCGACGCGGAACATAGGGGGACCGCCGCCGGTAGTTGAAACTGTCTGAAAGGAGACGCCGCCTTGTCCACCATGTCGAATCGCATTGCAACCGTGGCGCTGGCGACCCTGCTTGCAGCATCGCCGCTGCTGGCCGGAGGCCCGGCCGTGGAAGTGGGGGAATGGAAGTCCGGACCGGTGACGCCGAGAGTCATGCCCGCCGCGCCGGAGGGCGGGGCAACGCTCACTGGCAGCGCCCCCGGAGTGCAGCACAAGATCTGCGTGAAGATTTTCGAGGCCACGAAGAAGCTCCTGGAGAACCTCGCGGCCCGGATCACGAAGGCTGATTCCGTCGACCTCAATTTGAACTCGTGCACGATGGACGACCGCCATCGGATGTACATCGACATGGACGGAATGGTCGAGCTGAAGTTCGACCGGCAGCACCCGCACATCCAGGCCAAGATGAAGGAGATGCTCGGCGAGCAGCTCCAGACCAACGGAACGGTCTGCTTCGACTTCACGATCACGGAGGTGGAGCCGATCGCCGATCGGGAATTCCACGTCGAGTTCAAGCTGGGGATGGTGCTCGTGCTGGAGGAGTTCCTCTCGAAGCTCGTCAAGTTCGGAGCGAACGTCGTCGGCACGGTGACGATGGTGGGCATCGGAAACGACCTCGTCAGCTTCGTCGACGGGATCGATTCGGAGGCGCTGGCGGCGTCGCTGGACGAGGGTTTCCGGGGACTCACCAAGGTCGTCATGTCCTTGGCCGGGGTCGAAGCCTACGACTCCATCCGCGAGCTCAACCCCAATCGCCAGGGCGATCAGCAAGGTGGCAGCGTGACCGGGGCCGTGCTGGCACACCTGGCGTTGTCGTTGCTGAAAGGCACGGTACGCGTGGGACTCGAGGTCACCGGCATGTCGGTCGGAGCCGCGGTCGGGGTGGCGCTATCTCCGACCGTTGGGGCGACCATCGGCGCCGCGGTGGGCGCCGCCGGCTTCGTGCTGATTGGCCACGTCGTCCACAACAAGCTCACGTGCGACATGCCGATGAAGTATCGCCTGGCCCGGATCAAGAGGCTCCACAAGCTTCGCCTGGAAAGCGGCAACGAGCTGAAGATCGCCTACTACACCGGCAAGATCGAGAAGTACGAAGGCAAGATCCTCAAGCGAGTGAGCCTCGAGATGCGCACCGACCGTTTCACCTTCCTCGACGAGTTCATGCAGCAACTCAGCGGCACCGATCCAAAGGAACGCGAGGCCCTCGTGCCGTTGTGGCACAAGTTGCAAGCCAAGCTTCGCTTCGAAGTCGTGGAGCACACCGACAAGCTCGCCCAGCGAATGCTGGATCAGCTCACCGCCACGATGGAAAAGCACTAGAGTTGCCCGCCTAGGATTGACCCGGACCCCGCCGGACCGCTATAATGGATCCGATGTAGCGCGGGTACTTCTTGCCTCCCGGCGTGGGGTGGTCGCAAAGGGGGTGCCGGTTCTCCCCGCCGGAATTCCCTTCGCGTCCACCATGTTGGGTTCGGCACGAGCCACAACGGGGAGGCGGCAGTATGACTGGGAACAAAGGGGAGTCGGCTCGCGAGCGGTTGTTTCAAGTTCTCGAGTTCACTCGAGAGCTGACATCGTGCCGCAGCCCGGGCAAGCTTCTGGGGCATTTTTGTGGCGGCGCGCGCCAGTTGATCGGCGCCACAGCCTCGGGAATTCTCGTGGCGGACGAGGTCCAGCGATTGTTTGCGTCGAGTGGACTCGAGGAGCCGTTTGCGAGCCGATTGAAGGACGAAGCGCTCGCTCCGGGCGGCTTGCTCTCGGCGCTGCTGGCGGGCAAGCTGCCCTACCGAACGCGGGATCTGACACTCGACCTGCCTGTGCTACCAACCAATCTGGCCAGCCTGGCCGAGGGCGCGTTCATGGCCCTGCCCATCGCTACTTCGACCCGAAACTACGGTCTGGTCTTCTTCTCGGGGTTGCCGGACGCTCGTGAGTTTGTCGAGGAAGACGAACAGCTCGCCCAGGGCCTTGCCGCGCATCTGGCGATTGCCTTCGAGAATAGCCGTCTCGACGACGAGAGTCACCTGGTCGAGGGCAAGCATCGGGCGCTCCTCGAGCACCTGCCCGTTATCATGTTCCAGGGAGCTCTCGGGCAGCCGAATCCGACTCTCTACATCAGTGCTCAGGTCGATCGAATCTTGGGCTATCCCCGCGCGCAGTGGCTGGAGGGAGAGGGGCTGTGGCCCAAGGTGGTCCATCATCACGATCGCGCCCGGGTGCTCGAATCTGCCGGCCGGCTGCAGAGCCCCGGCGATCGCGCCAGTCTGGACTACCGGATGGTCGCCAGCAACGGAGAGGACGTCTGGTTTCACCAGGAGTGCGCAGTCATTGGGCTTACGGCAACCGGCGCGCCCCTTGTCGATGGCGTCCTTGTCGACATCACGCAACGGAAGCGAGCCGAGGACGCCCTGGCCGCGAGCCAGGAGCAGTTGCGACAGGTCCAGAAGATGGAGGCCTTGGGGCAGCTCGCGGGCGGCGTCGCCCACGACTTCAACAACCTCCTGACGGTGATCTCCGGGTACGCCGACTTTCTCGTGGAGGGCGCCGCGGAGGGGTCCGCGGTGCGTCACGACGCCACGGTGATCTCCAAGACTGCCGACAGGGCCAAGGCGCTCACGCAACACTTGCTCGCGTTCAGTCGCAAACAGGTGCTGAGGCTGCGCATCTTCAACCTCAACACGCAGGTCGTCGAAACCGAGAAGATGCTACGCAGACTGATCGGCGAGGACATCGACTTGCGACTGGACCTGGCAACCGACCTGGGACCGGTGAAGGCCGACCCCGGTCAGATGGATCAGGTCCTGATCAATCTGGCGGTCAACGCCCGGGACGCAATGCCGGCCGGCGGTCGTCTGACGATTTCGACCTCCGGTGTCACGCGTGAAATCGGGGGCCGTCCCGCGCGTCACGTCTGTCTGTCGGTGACCGATACGGGCCAGGGCATGGACGAGAAGACTCGCGCAAAAATCTTCGAGCCGTTCTTCACTACCAAGGAAAAGGGAAAGGGAACGGGCCTGGGCCTGGCGACCGTCCACGGCATCGTGCAGCAAAGCGGAGGCTCGATCGAAGTCACGAGCTCGCCGGGGGAAGGCTCCCGGTTCGACATCTTCCTGCCCGTCGCGGAACACCAGGCCCCCGATGCGGCCGCGCCAAGATCCGCGGCCCGCAGAAGCGGCGGCCGTGAGACCCTTCTGGTCGTCGACGACGACGAGGCGGTCCGCATCCTCTTCCGGCGTACTCTGGAACGATGCGGCTACCAAGTGCTGGTCGCCGAGAACGGCCAGGCCGCGCTGGAGCTATGTCGCAGGCACGTCGAGCCGATCCACCTCGTCGTGACCGATGTCGTGATGCCCCAGCTCGGAGGCGCGGGGCTCGTGTCCGCGATGACGAGCTGCCATCCCGAGACCCGCGTCCTTTACGTGTCGGGCTACACCGAGGACGCGATCGGGCAGCACGGAGTGTTCGAGTCAGGGGTCCACTTGCTGAGCAAGCCCGCGACTCCGTCGGAGCTGGCTCGCAAGGTCCGGGAGATCCTGGACGGGACCGTCGACGAGCCCTAAGCTGTAGGCGTACCGGTCCGGCGACACCCCGAGGAGGATTCCAGAACACCGTGGCTTCCGACAGCTCTTTCGATATCGTTTCGCGCGTCGACCTGCAGGAGACTGCTAACGCGATCAATCTGGTGAACAAGGAGGTCCAGACCCGCTACGACTTCCGGGGCAGCGACGCCCGGGTCGATTTCGACAAGGACAAGGCGCTATTGCACCTCCACGCCGATAACGAGATGCGCCTCAAGGCCCTGGCGGAGATGGTGAAGGAGAAGCTGATCCGCCGCAAGGTGAGCCTCAAGTCGCTCACGTGGGGTAAGACCGTCGAAGGCTCCAAGGGCAGCCAACGTCAGGAAGTGGCCCTGCAGATGGGCATCCCGATGGAGAAAGCCAAAGAGATCGTGAAGCTGATCAAGGAGCTGAAGCTGAAGGTCCAGGCCCAGATCCAGGACCAGCAGGTGCGCGTCTCCAGCAAGAGCAAGGACGAGCTCCAGAAGGTCATGGGCGAGCTGAGAGGCAAGGACCTCGGGTTGGAGCTGCAGTTCGTCAACTACCGCTGACGCCTACCTGTTGAGCGACGCGGCCGGCGGCTTGGGCTGCGGAGCAGCGGCGGCGAGCTCGCGGCGAGCGGCCTCGGACTTCAGGGCGGTCGGGGTGCCCCGGAGCACCCTGGGCGACAGATTCACGCGCGCAGCTAGCGCCAGCATCAGTTCGGCGCCGCGTCTTACTTCGCCCTGGCCGGAGAGCGCCTTCTCCAGGGCGTCGCCCGCCCGGCGCATCGCAGCGTAGAGGCTCTCTTCGGCCGCAGTCCGGTCGATTCCGATCTCGCGCGTCTCGGCCAGCGAGAGCAGCGCGCGGATCCGGTTATCCAGCTCCAGCACCTGATCCAGGCGGCGCGCGTGCCATGCCGCGGCCGCCTGCTGGGCGAGCCTCAGGAACAAGGCCGAGAGCGGCCCGCTGACGGCGCCCGAGTCCGGCGTGACGCCGGCCAACCCAGCCAGCAGATAGGTCTCTTCGATCCTATCCAAAAACTCTTCCGGCTCCATTGTGTCCACATCGCGCGAGATGCGGGCAAGCCGCTCCTCCGTCACCGCCCTGGCCAGGTGGTGCAACAGCGCCGGGAGCGGCCGGTTCTCTTCGCGAAGCGACAGCAGCAACCCCTCCTGCCCCATCAGCTCCGCTTCCAGCCGTTCGGCGACGGGGCCCAGACAGCCGGCCAGGAGGCGCTCGCGAACGCGATCGCCCGTTTCTCCGGGATGTCTCGCAAGTGGAAGTAGCCCTTGCCGAACCTGCGGGCCAGCAGCTCGCGACGAGCGTCGAGGACACCGCCGGCCAGCAACTCGCGAGCGCCGGGCTCCCCTCCGGAGGCGGCGACCAGGCAGGCAACGTGGGCCCCTTCCCCTTCGAGCACGACGACCTCGAAGCCAAGCGTTTCGCCCGTGGCGGCCTCGCGCATGTCGATCCGGCCGGCCCGGGCCCGCGTCCAGGGCGCGTGTTCGCCGACCAGCTGAAGCGCAAACGGCCCGACCGGCGGATCGACGGCGAGGCTCACCGGCATCCACTCGGGATAGACGATCTGGCCCTCGGCAGGAGCGAACACGGCCTCCAACGCATAGCCGGCTGCGACGCGTTCCGGCGTATAGCGTGCCGGAGCGGCGTAGCGGTTCAGCACGTCGGCCCCGTCCCTCACCGCGGGGTGGTTGGCCGGAGCCCGGTGCAAGTAGGTCTCGAGGACGGCCTTGAGGTCGTGACGGCTGTAGGGCTGCGCAAGCTCGATGGCACGCAGGGCGTATCGAAGATTCTGAACCGGTTCGATACCGCTGATATCGTCGAAGAACCAGGCGCAGCTCGTGTACATCAGCATCGCGTACTTCTGGGACTCGAGCAGCCGCATGGCTCGAGCGCGCTCCTCCCGGCTGCGGCCGGTGAAGCCGGTCCGATGCAAGAACGCGTCCCGCGCGGCCGGAGCGCCGCCGGCCAGCAACACGTCTATGTACCCGTCGCGCGCCTCCCAGGGGTCCGGAAAGAACCGGGAGCACTCCCGCAGGAAGACGTTGCGCAGCTCCTCGCGCAGGTGGTCGAGGCCTTCTCTGAGCGGGCGGCGCCACTTCTGGTGGTAACCCTTCGTGCCCGCGTTGCAGCCGCAGTCGTCCTGCCAGCGGCCCACGCCGTGAGCGCAACTCCAGGCGCTCGGCTCCTTGAGCTCGACCTCATGGTCGAGCGTTGCGAGCGAGAGGAAGTGAGCGTAGTTGCTCGCCTTCAGGGGTGAGCCGGGAAGGATCCGGTTGTAAAGATAAGCGAGGCACATGTCCCCGAAGGGCTCGTGGTGCCCGTAGGACTCGCCGTCGGTGGCGATGTTCACCAGATAGGGCCGCTGGGGATGGGATGGGCTGGCAGCGCCGATGCGGCTCGCCAGAAGGTCGGCGCTGCGCAGCACATGCTCGAAGGCGATCCCCTTGGCCAGGCCCGCGTCGTAGAAGAAGACGTCGAGGTGACGCGCGCGATCGCCTCGAAAGGGAAACATCCGGTAGGGGCGGCTGGTGTCGATGTTGCCGCCGCTCACGTCGGTCCAGCCTCCGCGGCGCAAGTGCCGGCCCCGCCAGGCCTGGAAAGGCGAGAGCACCGTGAACTTGATCCCGGCCGCCACCAACTCGCGCGCAGTCGCCACGTCGATGGCCGTCTCGGCCAGCCACATCCCTTCGGGCTCGCGCCCAAAGTGGTGACGAAAGTCGGCCTTGCCCCAGAGCACCTGCGTGCGCCGGTCGATCGGATCGGCCAGCGGCATGATCGCGTGGTTGTAGACCTGTGCCAGCGCGTTTCCGTGGCCGCCCAGGCGCCGAGCGCTGGCGCGGTCGGCCTCCCGGATTGCCCGATAGGTGTCCGGCGGATTGCGGCTGGCCAGCCATCCCAGCAAAGTCGGCCCGAAGTTGAACGAGAGATGCTCGTAGGTACAGGCCATCTCCTCGATCCGGCCGCTGCCATCCAGGATGCGGGAAGCGCGATTGGGTCCATAGCACTGCGCCTCGATCCGGGCGTTCCAGTCGTGATACGGCGCGGCCGTGGGCTGCCGGTCGATGGTCCCAAGCCACGGATTTTCCCGGGGCGGCTGATAGAAGTGGCCGTGGATGACCAGATAAACGCCGGAGCCGGGAGGAGTCCTGGAGTCGCGAGAGGAACTGGGTGGGCGAGAAGGCATGGGTTTCGGGGAAGTCGCGGTCTTGGGGCCGGGGCAGTTTAGCAGACGGCTCGCTCTGCCGTGGCAGGCGCCGTTTGCCGATAGATCGATCGAAATGCGCGCATTCATTCTCCTGTTTGGCGTGTGCGGGCTGATCGGGTTCCTGGCCGTGGGGGAATTCCCCCGACAGTCGGAGAGACCTGGGCTCTTCTCCGGGCGCATCGAGGCCGACGCGCTGCTGCTGGCGCCCGAAATGGGCGGCACCGTCGCCACGCTCCAAGTCGCGGAGGGGCAGTGGGTGAAACAGGGAGAGCCCATCGCCTCGCTCGACCCGCGGGAGCTGGCCGCGGTACGCGACAAGGCCGCGGCCCTGGTCGAGCGAGCGCGCGCCCGCGCGGCCTCCACTTCGGAGGCAATCGAGCTGACCGCAGATACGGCGCGTCTGGAGCTCGCGCAATCGCGCGCCGCCTGGGCGCGGGCCACGGAAACGGCGCGGCTCGTGGAGCTGGGGCCTCGCGCCGAGGCAATTGCCAGATCCAGGAGCGCCCTGGCTCAGGCCCAGGCGCTGGCTTCCGAGGCGACCCGGGAAGCCGAGCGGCTGGGCAAGCTCTCCCGGGGCGGGTCTCTGCCGGAGCAGCAGCTGGACCGGGCCCGCACGGAGCTGGCTGTTCGGCAGCTCGGCGCCGACGTGGCACGGTCCACGTTGCAGGAGGCGCTCTCGGGCAGCCGCCCCCAGGAGATCGCCGCGGCGAAGGCGGAAGCCGAGCGGCTGGATGCGGCTCGAAGGCTGGCAGTAGCCGGCGAGCGGAGGGTCGCCCTGGCCCGGCGAGACAGGGAGGCGGCGTTGCGCGAACTGGCCGCCGCGGAGGCGGACCTGGCGCTGGCCGCCGAGCAGCTTCGGAAGACGCGGCTCGTAGCGCCGCGCGACGGCCTGATCGACGAAGTGTTGCGCCGCCCCGGGGAGGTCGCCCGGCCTGGCGACGCGATCGTGAGGCTGCTGGACCTGGACCATCCCTACGTGCGGGTGTTCCTCACTTCGGAGGTGCTTTCGCGGATCGCTCTGGGCGCCCCGGCGAAGGTGCTGATCGACGCCTCCGAGCACTCGGGCCGGATCGCGCGCGTCGCGCGGCGGGCCGAGTTCACGCCGAAGGACGTGCAAACGCGTGAACGGAGAGTTTCACTCGTCTATGAGGTCAAGGTCGCCGTGGACGACCCGAAGCGCGAGCTGAAGGCCGGCCAGCCGGCGGATGTGACGCTGTGAGCCCGGAGTTCGCCATCGAGGCCCGGGATCTCGTGAAGATCTACGGGGCCACGACGGCCGTGGACCGGGTGAGCATCGCGATCCGGCCGGGAGAGATCTACGGTTTCCTCGGGCCCAACGGAGCGGGGAAGACGACCACCCTTCGAATGCTGACGGGGCTGCTGAAACCGACCTCCGGCCAGCCGATCGTGGGCGGTCACGACGTGACGCTGGAGACGGACCTGGTGAAAGGACAGATCGGGTACATGTCCCAGGCTTTCGGGCTCTATCGGGACCTGACCGTGGCGGAGAACCTGTACTTCTACGGGCGGTTGTACCTGCCGGAGGCGGTGGCGAGGCAGCGGCAGCGCGAGGTGGCGGACCGGATGGGGCTGGAGCCCTACCGGCACCTGCTGGCGCGCGAGCTGTCCGGCGGATGGCGCCAGCGCCTGGCGCTGGGATGCGCGCTCTTGCACCAGCCGAAGATCCT
>JACQFU010000201.1 GCA_016199905.1 Candidatus Wallbacteria bacterium | reverse complement strand
GGCGCCCGGGTCCAGTTCGAGCGACTCGGCTACTTCTGCGTCGACACGGTCGATTCCAGCCCCGGCGCACCCGTCTTCAACCGCACCGTGACGCTGCGCGACAGCTGGGCCAAGATCGAGAAAAAGGGGCAGGAGTAGAGCGCGGGCCAGGGGGGATTGCCGGATTGGAGACTTGACACAACGTCGCTTTCGTGAGATTATCCCGGTCACGCTGGGCCCCATCGTCTAGCGGTTAGGACGCTGCCCTCTCACGGCGGAAACAGGGGTTCGATTCCCCTTGGGGCTACCACTTCCCGGGCTCGAGCGTGCTGCTGGCGCGCGTGGGTGGCAAGTCGACGGGAAAGGGTTGCGTGGCTCGATGCTCTCCGCTCGTTCGGCGACGCGTGCAAAGACCGCGGATCGCTGGTATTCTCTGTTTTCGGAGCTAATTTTGTACTGTTGACGGAAGGACTGAGCGATGAAGCCAGCAGGCACACAATACCGATTCGACCTTCGGGTGGGGAAGGAGCGCTTCTATGTGGGCATCTACAATGCGCCCCGCCTGAAGGTTCTTCTCAATGCCCTTCGGCCCGGAACCGGGCTCGTGCTCACCAGGGACGGCAATGCCGTGGCAATGGAGTTCGCCAGCCCCGCGAGCGCGTTCCAGTGGCTCGATCGCCAGACCGCCGAGATCGCCCAGAACCAGGCTGCATGAAGGTTCCGTTCGCCCACGGCGAGCCCGGGGCACGGAAGTCTACTGTGCCGCTTCTTGCCCGAGCGGGAAATAGAGCGTGAACGCCACCCCGCCGCTAGGCACGTTCTCCACTTCGATGCGGCCGCCGTGCTGTTCCATGATGCCGTGGCAGGCAGCCAGCCCCAGCCCCGGCCCCTTGCCGACGCCCCTGGTCGTGAAGAACGGCCGGAACAACTGGCGCAGACTGTCCTCGGGGATCCAGGGCCCGTCGTTGAAAATCCGCACCGCCACAGCCGGGAACGGACTGTGGACCTGGCTCGTCTCTACCCGCAGATGCCCGCCCTGTTGCGCCTCGAGCAACGTCTTGTACGCGTTGTCGAGGATGTTGGCGAAGACTTCCTGACTCTCCGCCTCGTTGACCGGGATCAGCGGCAGCCCCTCCGCGCGCTGGAAGTCGACGCTGATGCCCGCCATCTCGAAGAGCCCGGACATCAGGTTGACGGCGTTGGAGAGCGGCGCGTGGATGTCCAGGTAGACCTTGTTGCCGTGCCGGTACCGCGCGAACGCGGTGAGGCTCAGGATGATCTTCTGGCAGCGCAGGGCGTGCGAGTAGACCTTCTCGAAGGCGGTCTGAGCCTGCGCTCCCTCCAGCCCCTCGTTGGCTCCGATCTCGGCGTAGCCCAGGATGATCGCCAGCGGGTTGTTCAGTTCGTGCGCCGCGCCCGCAATCATTTGCGCCAGCGCAGCCAACACCTCCGAGCGCTGGAGCTGGTACTGCAGGGCCCGCTCCTGGGCGACCGCGCGCCGCACCTCGGTGACGTCATCCATCAGTACCGCCACCTTCGGGCTGGGCAAACCCAGGTATCCGTTGCCCGCGGCGACGGGAGTGGACCTCACCTCGAAGGTGCGATTCTCTCCATTGGGAGTCTGAATCCGGGCCTCGGCCAGCGACGGCATCGCCGTCTCCCTTTCGGGAGCAAGCATCCGGTTCCAGTCCGACTGCGCGAAGATGTCCCTCATCGCGCGCCCCAGGAGCTGGGTCGCCGAAAGGCCGGCCAGGTCCTGAAACGCCCGGTTGCTATACACGACATGGCCCGGATCGTCGGTGGCAAAGATCGGCGCCGGAAGGGTGTCGAGCAGGATCTCATGGAATCGTCGCAGGCCGCTCAGATGGCCGATCTGATCGTCTAGCAGCGCGACCTTGCGCTTGTAGTAGCCCGTCATTTGCAGCGTCTGGCCACGCCGGATCAGGCTGCTGATGGTCTCCAGCAACCGCTTGCTGTCGATCGGTTTCGTCAGGTAGTCGACCGCGCCGGCGGATCGTTGTCCATGATGCGCTTCAACAGCTCGATGCCGTTCATGTCCGGCAGCAGGTAATCCGTGAGCACGAAGAACGGGTGTTCGGTCTCGACGAGCTTCAATGCCTCTTGCGCCGTGCGAGCCGTGTAGATCGGATACTTGAGCGGTTGCAGCACTCTGGAGTAGACCGAGAGCAGGTGTTCCTCGTCGTCGACGATGAGGATTCTCTTCTCCAGGTCCGGTTCCTCTGCCCCCTCCGCAGGGTTGAGCAGCGAGTCGACTCGTTTCAGGAAGTGCTCGATGCGGCATGGCAACGCGATGAACTCCGTCGCCCCGGTGTCCACCAGCAGCTCCTTGCTCAACCCTTCCTTGAAAGTGCCGCTCACGATCAGGATCGGAACGCTGTTGTGGTCCTCGTAGGCTGGCGAGCGCAGGATGCGCGTGAATCGAATGCCGTCCAGGTCCGGCATGTGGATGTCGGTGATGACCAGCGAGAAGACCTGCCGCTCGATCAGCTCCAGGGCCTCGATCGCCCCTCCGGCGGCGTGCACGTCGTAGCCGGCCTTCTGGAGGACCTTCGAAAACATCACCCGCACCGACGCGTTGTCGTTGACGAAGAGAATGGAGCGACCCTTCTCCCCTGACGCTTTTTGGCCGCTCCAATCCATGCTCGCCTCCGTCCCGTAGGAACTTCGACCCGCCCCTACGTGCCGATGCATAACACACGCGGGACCAGATGGCGAGTTCCCAATTCGATGGAGTCCAACATAGCAAATCCCGGGCCCGGGTTGCCCGGTCCGGCCGCCGGTGCTAATATCCGCTCTGGAACGGAAACCGCGATGATGACGTCCCAACTATCGACTGTGCCGGCTGGACCCGCGCGCGCCACCATGGCCCGGCAGCTCTTTGGCCGGATCGCGCCGCGATACGATCTGGCCAACCGCCTGCTCAGCGGAGGCCTGGACATCCTCTGGCGGCGCTCGGCGGCCCGGGAGGTCGCGCCCGCATCCGGCGAGAACGTGCTCGATCTCTGCACCGGGACGGGCGATCTGGCCCGGGCGCTGCTGCACGCCTCGGGAGGGACCGCCACTGTCCACGGCGCGGATTTCTGCCTGCCGATGTTGCACGTCTCCCGCGCCAAGCACGCCCGGGCCGGCGAGCCTGCCCATCTGGTTGCGGCCGACGGCCTGGCGCTTCCCTACAGGGACGGCATCTTCGACGTCACGATCGCCTCTTTCGGGGTCCGCAGCTTCGCGGACCTGGCCGCCGGCGTCCGCGAGATGGCGCGGGTCACGCGCCCGGGAGGCCGCGTCGCAATCCTGGAATTTTCCACGCCGGCGCCGGGTCTCTTCCGGCAGCTTTACCTGTTCTATCTCGAACGCGTCCTGCCCCTCGTCGGCGATCTCGTCAGCGCCAGTCCGGGCACCTACGCCTATCTGCCCGGCACGGTCCTGGAATTTCCGTCTCAACCGGAGCTGGCAAAGCTGATGGGCGAATGCGGCCTGCACGACGTGCGCTTTCGCAACCTGACACTCGGGGTCGCGGCGTTGCACGTGGGCCTCCGGAGCTGACTGCATGGGCGCCGACCACGACGAGTTCGAACGCCAGGAGTTGCTGCAACTGCTTCGGGACGGCGAGATCGCTACCTTCAACGTGCAGCGTCACCAGCATAGCTACAAACGGCTCGATCTCACGCGCTCGGACCTGATCTTCGCCGAGTTGGCCGGCGTGGTTTTCGTCGAGGCCGATCTTTCCGACAGCAATTTCTCGGGCGCCAACCTCACCGAGGCCAACCTCAAGGGCGCCTATATCAGCAACGCCGACATGTCCGGCTCCGATCTGCGCCGGGCCGATCTCTCCAGCGCGGACCTCACGTGCGCCAACATGACTGGAGCCGTGCTCGCCAGCGCGAACCTCTCGGGCGCCAACCTCTCCGACGCTCACCTGGCCGGGGTCGATTTCACCAGCTCCAACTTGCGCTCGGCCGATCTGCGCCGGGCCGACCTGCGCAACGCCGTTCTGACTCACGCCGATCTGCTCGCCGCAAACCTGGAAGGCGTGCAAGGGACGCCGGAGGACTACCAACGCCTCGGCGGCACCCTCGAGGAGGGCGGCGATCGGGCGGTGAAGACGGGCAGGTTCGAGGAAGCCCTTCAGCTTTACGACACGGCCGATCGGTTCTTCCACCAGTGTCCGGCCGTGCGGCTGCGCGTGGATCTGTTCCACAAGCTGGCCCGGCTGGCGCAGGCGCTCGGCCTGTCCTCCGAGCAGGTCCGGGACCGCGGCACGAATCTGCTGCTCTCCTTCGTCAAGTCCCGGGCCGAGGCCGCGACCGCGGGCAATCGCCAGCTGGAGGCGGAGCTGGCGCAGATCCATGACGCCCTGCGTCACGAGCTCGGCGTCCCCGACGAACAGCCGGTGGTCTCGCCGCAGGTGGAAGTCCGCGAGCTGACCCGCACCGACCTCTTGCGCCACGCCTCCGTAGCCGCACGGCTCTATCACCGGTTCGACTCCGACGCCCTGCTGATGCGCCTGGGCGAGCTGATCGACGCGATGGACGAGACCACGGTGCTCGATCTCTCGGTCCGCTTCGGCATTCCCGACCTGCAGCTCACGCGCGCCAAGGAGACGCTCTCCGGCGATGCCGCGGAGTTCGATCGCCTCCGGGGCGAGAGCTTCCTGGACGTCCTCAAGGCTCGCCTGCTTCCCGCTATTTCCACCGAGAACGGCGCCGTCCACACGGCCTGGAAAAAGGGCGAGGCTCACGCCCTTGAACCGCTCATCGTTATCCTGTTGAAGGAGCTGAACGTCCCCTCGCCTTTCCGCATCCTCGCCCCACTCCTGGCCGTCCTCTTCGTCAAGACGGGCCTGGCCCGATACTGCAGCTGGGTGGTCCAGGTGGGCAAGCTGCCGATCGCTTGATGGGCGGAGGAGGCGGGGGGATGCGAGCGCTCCTCACCATGGCCGTCGCGGTCTGCCTGCTCCTGTCGGGAGCCGCGGGCCTGGTCTACGAGGTCGTCTGGGAGCGCTACCTCCGCGCCCTGATGGGTAACACCACCGGCGCCGTCACTGCCGTACTGGCCGCCTTCATGGGCGGCATTGCCCTCGGCGGCTGGCTCTTCGCGCCGCTGGCCGAGCGTTCCCGGAACCGTCTCCGGCTCTACGCCTGGCTCGAGCTCGGCTGCACCGTTCACGCCTTGGCGTTCCCGGCGCTGATCGCCGCCGCGTCCGGTCTGCACGCCTGGGCCATTCGCGGCCTGGAGCAGACCAGCCTGGCGCTGGAGGCCGCGCGACTGCTGTTGTCGTGCGCGCTGCT
>JACQFU010000200.1 GCA_016199905.1 Candidatus Wallbacteria bacterium | reverse complement strand
GGTGACGCGGCGCCTGGCGGCGGGCGAAGTCGACATCTTCCACTTCAGCGGCCACGCCGTTTTCGGCGGCGGCGCGACGGGGCAGATCGGGTTCCTCTTCCCGGAGGGAATGCTGGGCCCGGACGCATTGAGCCAGACGCTCGCGGGTGCCGCAGTACCGCCGGTGGTCTTCGCCAACGGGTGCTACACGGGACGCGCGCTCGGGCGGCGCGCGGGAGGTTCGGGCGGGATCGTTGCGGGCCCGACGTCGCCCTCGACTCCCGATAGCGGGCTGGGTGCCCGGCTGTCGCTGCCGTCCGCGTTCATCGGGGCGGGGGCGCGTATGTACCTGGGGTGCTTATGGCAAGTCGAAACCGAGGCTGCCGCGAGATTCGCCGTCGCGTTCTACAGGCAGTTGCTGCGCGGAGAGACAGCGGGAGATGCGCTGTCGCGCGCGCGAAAGGTAGCGGCTAACTACTGGATGACACACGCGGCCTATGTCATGTATGGTGATCCGAGGATGAGACTGTCGCGCCACACCGGCGACCGTTGAGACGAGTGCTAAGGGGGCACAGATGAGAACAGGAATTCTCTCCTACATCCTGGGACTTGTGTTGCTGGCCAACGCTTCGGCTGCCGAGGGGCAGACGGCTGCGGTGCTGATCGGCATGACGGGCCGCTGCGAGGTTGCGGCTGTCGGGGCGGGGGCATTCTCGCCGGCGACTGCGGGAATGGGCCTTCACGCCGGCGACATTCTGTCGGTGCGCGACGGGACGGCGACCGTCTTGCGCAGCGACGGCCGTGTCGAGACGATCGAGGCGGGAAAGCGAGTTCAGGTCGAGGCCGCGGGCCGCCGAGACACGTCGCGAGGCGCGCTGGGGCGACTGTGGGAAACGCTGGTGAACCGGGCGTCGATGGCAGCCTCGGGCACGCGGATTTATTCCGACGCGGGCGCCGTGCGAGCCCTCAAGGCTCAGCACATCGATCTGGTGAGCCCACGCAACACCGCGCTGTTGGCGGCGCCGACGCGGATCGCCTGGGAGGTCCGGCCGGACGTGAAGACGTATCACGTTCGCGTTCACGACGGAAACGGTAGTGTGGTTTGGTCCTCGACAACCACACGGGCGTTTGCGGCGATCGACGCGGGTTCGGTCGCGTTCGAACCTGGCGAGTGGTACTTCGTGAGGGTTGGCGACGTGCGTCGCGGCGGTCCCGCGAGCGAAGAAGCCTACTTCCGCGTGCTGCGTCCTCGAGAGCAGGAACTTGCGCGAGAGGACGCGGAGGCCGTGAAGCGCTCCGTCGGCGCGGCAGCGGGGAAGCAAGCCGAGGCGTTGGCCGTGGGCGGAATCTACGAGCATTGGGATCTTCTCGAAGATGCGCTGGCGACCTACCACGCAGCCGGCGAACCTCCAGGACCCGCGCTGGCCCAGGCGATCGAGTTTGCGCACGTCAAGAACGGGCGACGCTGGTCGGACAAACAATAGAGCATGGCGGGTTGAGCGCCTTTCCGCGAGCCGGCATCGGACAGAATCGACAACCCGGCGGGCTTTCGTGTAACCTGCGGGCCATGAGGCACTCCTGGCAAGCCGCGGTCGCGGCGCTGGCACTCGCGGTTCCCCTCGCCGCGGGAGGGCCGCGCGTCGGTTCGTCGCCTGCGACGGCACCCGCGACGAACGGACTGGAGCCGCTCATCGAGAAGGCGCTTCGGCCAGGCACTTCCGGGGCCGTGAGCTTGACGCTCTCGGGGGCGGTTTCGCGCACGCTAGCGGCCAACAAGAGCTTGTCGGTTCGGCGGCTGGACCCGGCGATAGCTCGCGCGCGCGTGCTGCAAGAGCGTGGCGCCTTCGACGACACGCTCACGCTCCAGGTGCAACGGCAGCACAACAAGTCGCCGGCTGCATCTTCACTCACTGGAGCCAACGTATCCGAGACCGACAACCGCCTGGGCAACCTGGGCTTCCAGACGCGGTTTCGCGACGGCAGCTCGCTTGGCATCACTCTGAACAACCAGCGGAGCGAGACCAACTCGCGCTTTCAGACTCTCAACCCGAGCTTCGCCTCGAACCTGGCAGTGAGCCTTACGAAGCCGCTCTTGCGCAACGGCGGAAGCGAGGCTGCCACGGCCGGCCTCGCCATCGCCCGCAATTCGGTGGAGCAGGGATTGCTGCGCCTCAAGAAGCAGCTCATCGACACCGTCGGGGCCGTGGAGAGACAATATTGGGATCTGGTGTTTGCCCGACAGGACCGCGAAGTGAAGCGGTTTTCGCTCCAGGCCGCGCGCGAGCTTCTGGCTTTCAACGTCGCTCGCCAGCAGACCGGCCTGGGCAGCGACGTGCAGGTGGTGGAAGCGGAGACCACGCAATCGACTCGCACCGACGATCTCGAAGTCAGCGGACGCGTCGTGCAGGATGCCCAGGAGGTCCTGCGACACCAGCTCTCGCTGGACAGCGCGCCCGCGGGGGCGGAGCTGGTGCCCGTACAACCGCCCGCGGACCTGCCTTCGCCAATCGAACTGGAGGCGGCGTTGCGCGAGGCGTTTGCCCGCCGGCCCGATCGTCTCGACGCGTTGATGGAGCTTTCCAACAAGAACATCCGGCTTGCGTTCCTCGAGAACCAGAAGCTGCCCAAACTGGACCTGGTTGCCAGTTACGCGCAAAACGGGCTGGCCGGAGGATTCGGCACGGCGCTCGACGAGGCTGCCGGAGCGGACTTCCCCGGGTATACCGTGGTGCTGCAGGTGGAGGTCCCGCTCGAGCGGCGCACGGCGCGTGGGAATTACGAGCAGGGCAAACTCGAGAAGCGACAGGCTCTGCTTGGCTTGAAAGCCGTGGAGGACCAGATCCAGGAGGAAGTAACGCGAGCCTGTCGCTCGCTCTCCACCGACCTGGCGAGGGTGGAGGTGTCGCGAAGGGGAGCGGCGCTGGCGGCGCGGCAGCTGCAAGCCGCCGAGGAGCGATACCGGCAGGGCCTGATAGCGAACTTCGACTTGCTGAGGTTCCAGCAAGACCTGGCCGACGCGCGCTCTCGTGCGCTCCGGGCTGTGGTCGACGCCAAGAAGAGCGGAATCGCCGTCGACGCGGCGATGGGCCGACTGCTGGAGACCAACGGAATCGTCGTCGAGGAGGCCGCCGCGCCCGCGCGCTGAAATGAGCAAGCTCAAGCTGACAGTCGCAGTGATTGTCGTCCTGCTCGCCGGGCGTTTCGTCTACGTGCGGTTCGTGAAGAAGCAGACGAGTAAGATCGTTTACCGAACGGCGAAGGTGGAGAAAGGCGACGTGGTGGCCACCGTTTCGGCCACGGGCACCTTGAACGCCGTGACGACGGTTCAGGTGGGAAGTCAGCTCTCGGGCATCATCCAGAAGCTGCACGCCGACTTCAACGACCGGGTCAAGGGCGGAGCTCTGCTCGCCGAGCTGGACCCGGCGACCTTCGCGGCCTCGGTGGCCCAGGGGAAGGCCGACGTCGACGCCGCGCAGGCGGGGATCACGGCCGCCGGGACGGACCTGAAGACTCTCGACGCGGAGGTTGCCTCCGCGAGGGCCGGAGTCCTCACGGCGCGCGCGACGTTGCGCAAGGCGGAAGTGGCGCTCGCGGACCGCGGGCTGGTGCTGGGCCGCACGCAGGCGCTGGCCGACAAGAAGTTCGCGCCGGCCCAGGACCTCGACACGGCAAGAGCCAACAGAAACACGGCATCGGCGGAGGTCGAGGCGGCCAAGGCCGGAATCGCCAACGCCGAAACCAAGGTCTTGACGGCGCTGGCGCAGCGCGCAAACGGCGACAGTAAGGTCCTGACCGTGAAGGCGCAGTTGGCGCAAAAACAGGCGTCGCTCGAGCTGGCCAGGGTCAACCTGGAACGTACCCGGATCTTGTCGCCGATCGACGGCGTCGTGGTGAGCCGAAACATCGACGTGGGACAGACCGTGGCGGCGAGCTTCCAGGCGCCGGTGCTCTTCACGATCGCCAACGACTTGCGGCGAATGCAGATCGACGCCAACGTGGACGAAGCGGACATCGGCCGCGTGAAGCTGGAACAGGCCGTGGATTTCACCGTGGACGCCTACCCCGACGAGCACTTCCAGGGCAAGGTGGTGCAGATGCGGTTGCAGCCGATCGTGAGCCAGAACGTCGTCACCTACGACACGGTGATCCAGGTGGCCAACGAGCAGTTGCTGTTGAGGCCCGGGATGACCGCCAACGTGCGGATCCAGACCGCGAAAGCATCGGGCGTGCTGAAGGTTCCGAGCGGGGCGCTGAGCTACAAGCCCGCTCCGCCGCCCGGTCAGACGGCCGCAGAGCCGGCAGCGTTGCCGAAGTCGCACAAGTTGGTTTACGTGCAGAGGAAGTCGGGTCCGGAGCCGGTGGAAGTTGTGGTCGGGATCGCCGACGGCAGCTTCACGCAGATCGCCGTGGGGCCGCTCGCCAAGGACGACCCGGTCATCGTCGGGGACGACGGCGAAGCCTCGGACCAGAGCGGGCCCACGAACCCGTTCGCGCCGAAGCGGAGGTGATGGCCGCTTGACCCAACACGTCGTCACCGTCCGCGACTTGCGGAAGGTCTACGACCTGGGCGAGGTGCAGGTGGAGGCCCTCCGGAACGTGTCGCTGTCGATCCGGCGGGGCGAATTCGTGGCGGTGATGGGAGCTTCGGGGTCGGGCAAGTCGACCTTCATGAACATCCTGGGCTGTCTGGACCGGCCCACGAGCGGGCAGTACGTGCTGGAGGACCGCGACGTCTCGACGATGCAGCGCGACGACCTGGCCGCGGTTCGAAACAAGAGGATCGGGTTCGTGTTCCAGGGGTTCAACCTGCTTCACCGGATGAGCGCCGTTCAGAACGTGGAACTGCCGATGCTGTACAGCGACGTGGCCAAGGTCGAGCGACGCAAGAGAGCCGTCGAGTCTCTTTCGGCCGTCGGCCTGGGGGATCGCCAGGGCCACCACCCGAACCAGCTCTCGGGCGGTCAACAGCAACGCGTGGCGATCGCGCGGGC
>JACQFU010000174.1 GCA_016199905.1 Candidatus Wallbacteria bacterium | reverse complement strand
GCCGGTGCCGCGCGCATCGGACGGCGGTGGCGTCCTCGCGCAGCCGAATCGCGCACCGGCGGGCCCCGCTCCGGCGTTGTGCCATATATATGCTACGATCGCATCGATATCAGGAGAGCATATGAAACGAACGACCGTGTATCTGCCCGACGACATCCATCGCGCGCTTCGCAGGGAAGCTCTCGATCGCGACCTCACCATGGCGGAGGTCATCCGGCGGGTCAGCGAGTTTTATCTGAAGAGGAACGAGCTCTTCTGGCAGACCGTGGATCGCCTGCAAAAACAGAACCAGAGCCGGGAGCCGGCTTCGGCCGAGGCGGAAATCGCCCGGGCCGCCCTGCAGGTTCGCCGCGCCGTTCGAGCCAAGAAACGGGCAGCGTAGATGATCCGGGTCGTGCTCGACTCGAAAGTGGTCGTGAGCGCGTTCCTCGTAGCCTCCGGCCCGTCGGCTCGGATCTTGACGGGCGTCCGCGATGGACACCTGACCTGGGTCCTCTCACCCACCATCCTGCGCGAAGTGGAGAAGACCCTGGCCCTGCCCAGGATCTCGAAACGATACGGAGTCGACCCGGGGGCCGTGGCATTCCTGATCGCTTCGCTCGGCGAGCTGGCCGTCCAGGTGCAAGGAGTCGTCCTCGTGGAGCGCAAGAGCCGCGATCCCAAGGACGACCCCATCCTCGCCTGCGCCGTCGATGGCAACGTCGAGTACCTCGTCACCGGCGACCAGGATCTCCTCACACTGAGACCGTACGAGGGCATCGCGATCCTGACGCCACGCGAGTTCCTGGCGATCCTCGAGAGTCGCAGACGCTGACTTCGCACCTGATTGGTGGACCGTCCAAGAATCCGCAGTTTGAATCTCCGTAACCGTTCACGGGGCATACCGGCCAGAACGGCCTTCAGGCTATACCGATCCCGGATTCCCAGCCCGTGCTCCAGCTCCCGCAGTTCGGCTGTCACGGCAGTGGTTTCCTCTGCTGGCCAGCTCTCCGAACGGTCAGCGGCCGCCTTGCCCACCACGCCTTCGGCCGTCTTCAGACGCATCACCGCGATGCTCTTCTCGACCTTTCCGCTCTCCTTGCCCCAGATCTGGATCGGTTTGCCTTCGAGGGCGACGAGCTTGCGAAGGACCTTCGGGCTACCTGTCAGGCGATAGCGGACGCCAGGCTTCGTCTCCAGAAACCAGACGGGACTGCCTCCGGGAGTCGTCGCCGCGGTGTGAGAGACGCTGCCGACGAGCGGCGGCTTGCCGACGACCGAGTTTTTCCGAGCCGCCCAGAGTTGCGGAACCGACAGGAGCACAAGACTCAGTACCAGCCAGGGGAAGCGCGGTTTCCTGCTCGACATCGCCCCATCTCCTTCCAGACCGATCAATCCCATCTCTGCTTCAACGCCGCCAGCTTCCTGGCCACCTCGCCTCGATCCATCTCGCGGTACTCGGGCGTGAGGAACCGCTTGTCGGTGCACTCCGCCAGCGCGGCCAGGATCTGAAGGTCGATCTCCTCGCCGTACTGCGGGGGCAGGTAGCTCCCGAGCTCCGACTCGAGGTCGGCCTGGAGAACCTCCTCGCGCCCTTCGATCAGCGCCCGCCTCTTCGCCCGGATCAGCAGTCCCTCGATCTCGGCCCCGCTCATCTGGAGCGCCTCGTTGGTCAGGTCGGCCTTGCCGAACTTGGTCTGGAAGAGGGCCGAGTCGCCCGGCAACTCCCGCATTCGCAGCTGCACCGGCGCAAGCACCTGGTCAGCGTCGGCGAGTCCAGGGCCGGGCGCGGGCGTCTATCCGTGCAGCACGGCCAAGAGTATCAGCGCCAGCGCCAGGACGAGCCAGATCAGCTCGACGGCGCGTGTCAGCGGGGCCGGGAGGGCGACCGCGATCCTGGACCGTTCATGGAGTCTTCTCATCGTTTGACACTCCTTGGGATCAGAACATGCTCGCCTTCGTACGATAGTATTCGTCCAGCCTCTGCCTCATCAGCTGCAGTTCGGCGTGAGAAGGCTGACCTCCTCGACGGGATGGCATCATGTGCCTCCCACAAATACCTTTGAACGGGTTCGAAGCCCAGAGGACGGTAGCTCGGATGCGCAAGAACCCGCAGGCCTGCGCGCACTGCTGCGCGGGCCTGCCTGTCCGTTCGGGAGACTCCAGTTCGTGCCGTCGAACTCGTCGAGCTCGTTCCGGAAATCGTCACGGAACGGATTGGTGAGCAGCTGGTACACTCCGAAAACGACCACCCGATCGCGTGCCGAGTCGTAGGATATCGCCGCGTCGACGCGCGGCGTCGGGGCTGTAGCTGGCGAGACCTGTTTCCAGTTCGTGCCGTCCCACGCCCAGGTGTCGTCGAAGTAGGTGTGGACCTCTCCGCCTCCGCTGAGAACGGTGCGTTTTCGCCTGGAATCGAATGCCATGCCGTGGCCGCTGCGCGCCGAAGGGCCGGTGGTGGAGCGCTGCGACCAGTTGGAGCCGTCCCACTCCCAGGTGTCGGTCGCCGAGAGGGTCCGGTTCACTCCGCCGAAAACGACGACCCGTTCTCGGGCGGAGTCGTAAACGGCCGCGTGCGCCGAGCGCGGTGAAGGGCGCGTCCCCGGGCTCTGGAGAGTCCAGTTCACCAGCGAGTTGACCGTCCAGTTCGCCGGCCGATCGCTGGACGTGGCGCTCGTGGGGGCCCCGCTGACCGAGTCGGCGCCGGTCACGACCGCCTGGATCGTGGTGAATCCGGCCTGGGCCGCGGAGCCCACGTCGACGGCGAACGATAGCGTGACCGGCGAGACCGTCGTGACGGTCGTCGGGTTGTTGGCCGCTGGCCTGACCGTGTAACCGGAGGATACGTCGGCTCCGAAGGATGTACTGAATCTCAATGCAGCGTTTGAAAGCGCCGCCGGGCGGCTGCCCGCGTTCCCGACGATCGCGGTCACGCTCACGCCCTTCTGGGCCTGCTCCACCGACGTGGCCCCCGGCGTCACCAAGCCGAGGAAGAGCGCCGCCGGGGTCTGCGCCAGCTCCCAGGTGTCGGCGAAACGCGTATTCGCCGGCGGAGGAACGAAGCCTCCGAACAGCTCCACGCGTCCGCGCCCGCCGTGGAAGACCATCGCCGCCTTGGAGCGCCCGCCGGGCGAAGGTCCGGACGGCAGCCGGGCCCAGCTCACACCGTCGAACTCCCAGGTGTCGGAGAAGACCGTAGGGCCCGCTTCCCCGCCGTGCAGCACGACGCTGCCTGGATCGTCACCAGCCCGGTCGCAGCTGCGGAGTCCACGGCGACCGTGAAGGCGAGCGTGGCGCCCGCGCCTGCGGCGAGGCTCGAGACGTTCCCGACCGAGGCGGTGACCGTGTATCCGGAGGATACGTCGGAGCCATTGGATGCGACGAATCGTAATGAGGCCGCCGTCAAGTTCGCCGCGTGGGCGCCCGCGTTGACGACGCGGACGGCGACCGTCCGGCCGGTGTCCGTCTGCGCCACCTGCGTCGTGGAGGCCGTCGTCGCGACGACGTCCAGCGTGGCAGCCGTCGGGACCAGCTCCCAGGTGTCGGAGAGCTCGCCCGCCGAAGGAGTGCCTCCGAAGAGCAGGAGCCGGCCATCGGCGGGATTGGACGTCATCGCGCCCGAGTAACGCGCGGCGGGAGAGTCCGCAGTCGAGAGCTTGGACCACGTCGTGCCGTCGTATTCCCACGTGTCCGCGAGCGCGACGCCGCTCCTCAGGCCCCCAAAGACCACGGAACGGCTTCGCGCGGGATCGTAGGCCGTCGCCGCGTTGTCCCGCACCGGAGGCGAGCTGCCCGGCGAGAGCTGGCTCCAGTTGCTGCCGTCGAAGGTCCACGTGTCGGTGATGTCTCCCGACGCCCCCTCGCCGCTGAAGAGCACGAGCCTCCGCCGGTTCGAGTCCCAGACCATCGAACTGGCGGCGCGCGCGGGCGGCGAGGATAGCGGTGAGAACTGCGTCCAGCCCGTGCCGTCGAAGGCCCAGGTTTCACTGGAGAACCCGGAGGCGGTCTCTCCTCCGAAGAGGATCACGCGGTCCCTCGCCGCGTCGTAGGCCATCGCGGCTTCGGTGCGGGCCGCAGGCGACGTCGCCGGACTCGCCTGGCTCCAGTTCGTGCCGTCGTAGATCCAGGTGTCGCCGTAGGGAACGCCGGCGTCGGTATCGCCGCCGAAGAGGACCAGCCGTGCCCGCCTGGCGTCGTGCGCCATGGACGCGTTGCGGCGAACGGCCGGCGAAGTCGCGGGAGCCAGCCGCGTCCAGCTCGCCGCAGCGGCAGGACGTCCGGCGGCGGCGAGCAACAAGAGCAGCCCGAAAGAGCGCATCCAGGCCCTAGGACCACTCGATCCCACCCGTGATTGCGACGCCCTCATCGTGGTTCCTCCCTGGAAACACCCCACCGGTTGTGACGACAAGAGTATCCCTGGTCACCAAACAACATGCCAGACTACACCGTCGCCCCGAGAAATTGAACGAGGCAAAGATCGGCCCGCGAGCGTTGCTGCGCGCGCCGCTTCGAGGCGCTCTACGCGCGCCTTGCCGTCTTCCGGCCGGTCAGCCACGCAACCACGTAGTTGGCGGAGGCCAGCTGAATCGCAAGACCCAGCAACAGCAGCAGGATGGACTGGATGGAAAGCGATCGGTCGAGCACGGCATAGCCCGGCCGTGCCGGGTCGTACCAGCACGGGACTGTGCTGTCTTCCGGGAAGCGAGCCATCGTTTCCTTGGCGTCCGCGAGGCTGCTGAAACGCCAGCCGCTCACGTCGTAGCCCGTGCGCGTGTGCGTGTTCCCGTCGACCGTCCACCGATAGCTGAAGGTCACGGTGTACTTCGGGGATCGGCCGCCCGAAGAGCTCAGGTTTGCGCTCCGGATGTTGGCCTGGGTCTGTTCGAAGCGCAACGCCGCCCGAAGGTTGTAAGCGATCTGGTGAGCCGCCCAGGGCACGGCGCAGACGCTCGCGGTCGTAAAGATCGCGACGGCCATCCAGCCTCGCAGGTCCAGGGCCACGTGGGCCGTCCACGCCGTCGCGCGCGGCGGCGGCTCGCCGCCGTCGGCTGAGGGGGGCCGCTCCCATTCCACGCGGGCAGCCCGCGGGCGCTCGACGATCCACCAGTAGAGCCAAACGGATACATTGTATCCAGCGAGTATAGCGAACACCTCGTGAAGGAATGTCGCGGGTATGAGGTCCCAGATCCAGGCCCCGCAGAAGGCGACGGTTGCCATCCAGCAGGCGATGCGAAACAAGAAACGGGCGAGGAATCGGACACCCCAGAGCGGGAGGGCCTGGGTCGAGGGGGCCACGCTCAGGCCCATCGTTTCCGCCACTCTGCGGGCGATGCGGCCGACGTCGAGCTTGGCGCCCGGACTCGCCGAGCCGGCGGCGTCTCCCAGGTGGATGTAGCGGCCGTCCTTGCGCGCCAGCAGCAGCCAGTAGACCCGGGATCCTCCCGGCTGGCCGGTGGACGAAGGCAGGGCGAGGAAGCTCGTGGCGACCTCGACATGGAAGAAGTCGTCGAAGGACCAGAGCCGGCGGCTGGAGCGCAGTCCGAAGAACCAGCGTTCGAACAGGATGGTCCGCGACGCCGAGTCGAATACGTACTGGTCCTCCAGCCCGAACCAGACGGCCAGGCCCGCCGCTAGCACGAGCAAGGCCGGCTGAATTCCTGGCGCCTCGAAATCCAACCCGTGCGGGTGCGGGCCTGTGATCACGCTCAACGCTGCGGCCGCGAAGCCCAGCGCCACGGCGAGACGGGCGGCCTGTTCCGCGCCGGTGAAGACGTCGATCACCACCTGCGGCTCAGGCGGCTGCGGCGGTTCTCCGGGCCGCGACGGCGTCGACCTGCCGACGCGGCGCGCCGGACGTTCGCGGGCAGGCGGCAGCACGCGGTCGGCCATGCGCAGCACCAGGCTCGATTGCTCCGGGCGATAGGGCTTGTAGCGTCCGATGCCGCAACCGTAAACGGCGCACTGCCCCGTGTAGTCGAAGCAGTCCTTGTGGTGAGGAGTCTGGCAGCCGACGCAGGCGACGGCAGAAGCCGGCGAGATCGGCTCGCCGCATACCAGGCAGGATGGAGCGCCGGGCGGCGGCGCGGGTGTTTCGGCGGTCATGGCCCGCTCGTGGCCGGCGTCGCCGCCCCCGAGCGCCGTCCCTCGGGCAGCCGCAGCTTCAGCGGTTTCATGTGCGGCGAGGGAGGCATCTGGAACATGTAGTACATGGCTGCGCCCAGCAGCACTCCGACCAATACGCCCGCGGCCGCTCTCAACCAGAGCCGCTTCTCGGGTTCCGGCGGGAGCTGCGCGGAGGGCATGCCGGCCACATCGCGACGGATCTGCAGCCGCGCCAGATCGCGCATCAGCGGTTCCAGAGCCGGAGCCGACAGCTGCCCGGTCTCCATCAGAAGGTGCACCTCGCGGCCGAGATCGACCAGCGACTGGCGTCGCAAACTCAGGCTCGAAACGACGTTGGTGCCGCCCTCGACGTCGCGCGATGCCTGCCGGGCGCGCGCGGCAATACGTTCCAGCTCGCGGGGGACCCTCGCCTTCTCGTCGCGGAGCCACTGGTAGGCCGCCAGCCCCAGCCGGAAGAGAGCTTCGCGCCGGGCGAGGTCGGCCCCTGCGCCTTTCACCAGTTCCCTGGCGCGCTTGGCTACGGCCAGGTCCGGATCTCGCACAGCCTGCTCCACCCGCTTGCGGGCCTGGGCGTCGGGGAACGTGGCGAGCTTCTCCAGCGCTTCGAGCCGTTTGCGGCCGTCTCCACGATTCAATTGCTCCATCAAGTCCTCGGGGTTGTCGGCGACCCAAGGGACGCTGTTGCCCCGGGCCTGCCAGGCCTCGAGCAGCTTCGCGGCCAGGGGGTTCTTGCCGCTCCAGCTTTCCAGGACTCGCAGGATCTTCATCTGCACTTCGGGGATCTCGCTGGCGAGCCCCATTTCGAACAGATCGAGAACCTGTTCGCCGGCGATTTCGCGCAGCGCGAAGAGGGCGGCGTCGTGCAGCTCCGCGTCCTTCGACAGGAGCATGTCCTTGAGCGTGGCGAACGCCCGGGCCGGGTCCTTGCCGTGGATCAACCAGGCTGCGCTGGCCCGCACGCGCTGATTGGGATCGTCCAGCAACGGTTCCACCAGCTTGTAGGCCTCCTCGGAGCGGCTGGCCGCCAGGCCCTCGATGGCGTTGGCGCGCACGCGCGGGTCGGAGTGCTGCAAGAACTCGCCGAGGACGCTAGCTTCTGCCGGACCGCCGAGCTGGCCCAGGGCCTTCGCCAGCGTCGCGATGACGTGCGGATGGGCCTCGACGAGCAGCGCATTCTTCAGGAGCGGCACGCCCTTCGCTTGGGGCAGTTCCGCGGCCTGGAGCGCAGCCTGCAATCGCTGGTTCTTGTCCGGGTCCGAGAGCCGCTCGCGGATGGTCTCGACGACGTTGGCCCCGGCGTCGAGCGCAGGCACGGGCGGCGGAACCGCCCGTTTCTTCTCGAGGGCTGTCAGGGCCGCCGCGATCTTCTCGGCCATCTCGCCGGTCTCTCGGCTGGCCATGCGCTCCAGCGCCTCGCGGGCCTGCTCGCCGCTCAACTCTCGATAGAGCCAGATGGCGGTCGCGCGCATCCAGATCTCGGGGCTTGCCGCCATCTCGTGCGCTCCGTGCAGCGCGCGGGGCCTGTCGAAGCGGGCCATCGCCTTGAGGGCGTTTCCGCGGATTCGGTTGTCCGGGTCCGAGAGGAACGGCTCCAGCAGCGGCCGGAGACGACGGTCGTCGAGGTCGTCGAGCGCCTCGATGACGTTGGCCCGCACCCGCGGGTCCGGATCGCCGAGGAGCGGAGCCAGCAGCTCGAACCCCTCCTTCTTGCGGAACCGCGCGACGGCCTTCACCAGGCTTGCCCGCACGCGCACGTCGGTTTCGACGCCCAGGCGTTCCCAAAGCAATGGAACGATGGCCGGGTCGCCCACGGAGAGCGTCGCCATCACGTTGCGCAGCCGAGCCTCGGTTTCCGGCTCGGCCAGAAGAGCGCGCCAGCTCTCGACGCTGATGGCGTCGCCCGCGGCTTCCTCCAGAACGCGCGACCAGAGTGGATTCTCGGGCCTGCTTTCAAGCCGGACCAGCTTGTCGACCGCGCGGCGAGCGAAGAAACGCACCGCAGGCGACGAGTCGGCTGTGGCCTTTCGCAGCGCCGTGAGCGTCGCGGGATCGGCCAGCTCTGTCATGGCAAGCACGGCTTCCTTGCGGACTTCCTCGTCCGGGCTGCCCAGCTCCAGCGTCAGCGTCTCCGTATTCATGGCCGTGGCCATGGAAGGATTATAGGGCCCTTCGGCCGAAACCGTGCAGAGCGTGGAGGCGGACGACGAGAGTCTCTCCCCACGTGCTAGGATTGCCCCGCGAAACGGAGGGACAAGACCAGTGCGCGTGACGTTCGGACTCGAGCTGGACGGGGGCAGCTATCCGGAGCCATTGGGCAAGCGCACGGCGTCGGCCGGCGAGACCGTCGCGGGACGGGACCGGATGCTCGAATTGCTGGAGACCCGGCTTGCGCTGGGCGGCGTGCGCGCGGCGGAGCCGGTGCGCGTCTTGGAGTACCGAGCGCGACTCGCAGCGGCCCTGCCCAGCGCGGCCCGTTTCTACGCCGCCTCGCTGGTTGCCGACCCCCTCGGCACGGCGCGGATGCTGCTGGATTGGCGCGATCGTTTGATCGGAGGAGGATGGGACGGAAAGGCGCCGGGAGGCACGACGGGGCGGCTGGCCGACCTGGCTGCGGCGGAACGCGGCGGGGACGGACCACCGCTATCGCCGGGCCGGGAGGACCGGCTGCAGGCGGTGTTGAAGACTCTCGAGGGATTCGGGCCGGGCATCCGAGAAGTCCTGCTCGCCGAGCCGCTCGAACTGTTGCCGCCGCCTTGGCCCCGATTGTTGCGGGCGCTCGCGGCGCACGGCTGCCGGCTGGTGCCTCCGGCCGCGATGTGCGGCGCCGCCGGGGGCGATCTGCGCCGGTTGCAGGAAGCGCTGGGGGGCGCTTACCCCGGCGTCAACGGAGCAGCCGTTTCGGGCGAGGTATCACTCCTCACCGCATCGTCCGACTCGGAGGCCGCCGAGGGACTCGCGGTCTGGCTCGAGGACGACGCGGAAGGGACCGCCGTCATCGCCGCGCCCGGCGACGACACGCTCGATCGGGCGCTGGCCCGGCGCGGACTGCCGGTCGCCGGCGCGGTGCCCTACAGTCCCTGGCGGCCGGCGCTGCAGGTGCTGCCGCTGGCAGTCGCGCTCCGCTGGGAGCCGCTCGACCCCAACCGGCTGCTCGAGTTTCTGCTGCTGCCGGTCGGCCCCTTGCCGCGCAACGCCGCCAGCCGTCTGGCCGAGGCGCTGGCACGCCAGCCCGGCATCGGAGGACCGGAGTGGAACGCTGCGTTGGCTCGCATCGCCTCCGAACCGGCCTCGCGCGATCTCGATCCGTCGGCCCCGGGAGCGCCGCGCGCGGCCTGGGGCCCGAGGCTGGGCGCCGCCCGGTTGCAGTCGTTGCTGGAGGGGTGGTTGGGGACGGACCGATTTTCGCCCGAGGACGGGATTCCTCGCGAAGAGCTAACACGGTTGTGCAACTTGGCGGCCTCTTGGGCCGCCGGCACGGGAAGCAAGGAGGAGAGCCTGGCCGCCGCGGCCAAGCAGGCGCTGGAACTCGAGAAGATGCTCGAGCTGACTCCGGAGTCGCGGGTCCCGCAGGTGCTCTGGGAGTCGCTCTTGGAGCAGGCAAGCCGCGCCGGCACGCGCCTGCCGGGCCGCCGCGCCGAGGCCCGGCACGTGGCGTGCGTGGGCCACCCGGGAGCGGTTCTCGGGCCCGTCGAGAAGCTCGTCTGGTGGGACTTCACGGGCCGGCCTCTCGCGGGCGTCGCCTGGAGCCCCTGGTCGCGCCAGGAGCGCGCCTTCCTCTCGGGCTCGGGGGTAGAGCTCGAATCGGCGCTTCGCGAGAGCCAGCGCTTCTCTGCCGCGTGCGCGCGAGCGATGACGGCCCCCACGAGGCTGCTTGCCCTGGTCGTCCCCGAGCGACGGCGCGGCGAGACCGTGGACCCTCACCCGGAGCTGGCGCGCGTCGCCGCCGCCCTGGGCGGCGACCTCGGCCGTTTCAAGCGCGACGTCCGGAACCTGGGGCGTCAGGCAGCCGCCTCGCCGCCGCTGCCCGCGCTCGAGGCCGGGATCGTCGAACCGCTTTCGCGTAGGCTGCTTCCGCCACTCGCCCGAGTCTGGCGGCTGCCTCCGGAGGCGCTCATTGCGCCGCGCGAGCACGAGAGCTACTCGAGCCTCGACCGGCTCCTGAACCATCCCTACCAGTGGGTCCTGGAGCATTCCGCCCGCCTCTCCCCAGGCCTGCTGCGGCCGCTGCCTCGTGTGCGGCAGCTGCTGGGCAGTCTGGCTCACCGGCTGCTGCAGGACTGTCTGGCCGATGAAGTGCTCGAGAGCGCGAACTGGTCCGAGCAAGAGGTGAGCGCTGCGATCGAGCGGCGAATGCCTGCGCTGCTCGCCCAGGAGGGAGCGCCCCTGCTGCTGCCGGTGCGGAGCCCCGATCGGCAGCGCCTCTCCGCCGCGGTAGCCCGCAGCGTCAAGACGTTGACGCGGTTGATGCGACGGGGCGATTGGAGCCTGGCCCCCGAGATCGGCAACGGGGGCAATCGCGGTTCGGAGCTGAAGCGGGCGGGCACGTATGCCGGCGGCGCGCTGCACGGCAACCTCGACCTGCTGCTCTGCCGCACCGACGGCACGCGGGCCGTGATCGACCTGAAGTGGGGCCGCCGGCGGCCGGACGACGCGCAGGTGCCTCTGCAGCTACTGGTCTACGGCCGGCTGGTACAGGGGGCCGGCGATCGCTGGCCTCGCGTGGCGCACTTCTTCATAGAAGCGGGCTCGCTTTATCCACTGGATGCGTTGACACCTGACAACGACCGCGCCCTCTGGACCGAGGCCGACTGCGAGCGGCAGTGGCCGGAGGCAGAGCGGCTCTGGCAGTGGCGCCGCGAGCAACTCGATCGCGGCGAGGTCGAGGTTACCGTCGAGGGCACTCCGGCCGCCGACGCGCTTGCGCCGCCGCCCGGCGCCCGCGTTCCCTCGGGCGCGCCCCGGTTCGACGATTACCGCTGGCTCGCCGGATGGGTCGAGGCGGCGGGCGAGACCGAGGACGAGGAACCATGACGCTGTGCGTCAAACTCATAGGCGCCGGCGCCGGCAGCGGCAAGACCACGCGCGTCGTCCGCGAGCTGATGGCCCGGCTGACGCCCGAAGACGGCTCCGAGGGGCTCCCGCCCTCCGCGATCGTCGTCACGACCTTCACGCGAAAAGCCGCCGCCGAACTGGTCGACCGCGTGCGTGCGGAGCTGCTGGTGCGCGGCCGCGAGGACCTGGCGGCCCGGTTGGGCGAGGGGCTGATCGGCACCGTCGACAGCGTCTCCGGCGAGCTGGTCCGGCGGTTCGCCTTCGACGCGGGTCTCTCGCCGGCAATCCAGGTGCTGGACGAGGAGGGCGCCTACCGCGCCTTCGCCGAGTCGCTCTCGGCGCGCCTGACGCCCGAGACGCTCGACAAGCTCCACGCCGCCGAGCGCGCGTTCGGCCTCGCGAGCGATGAGGACGGCCGCCGGCCGGCGCGCAGCAAGATCGCGGAGCGCGCGCGCCAAAACGGACTGACGCCCGCGGCGCTGAGGGAATGCGCCGGCCGTTCTCTGGAGCTGCTCGACCGCGTTTTCCCCGGCTGCGGCGTCTCCGGTCTGGACGCCGAGCTGCTCGGCGCGATGGAGCAAGCCTCGCGAGACCTGCCCGCGCCCGGCGACGCGACCAAGACGACGCGCGACTTTCTGGAACTGCTCGATCGCTGCCTGCCCTTCATGCGCGAGAACCGGCTCGACTGGAAGAGTTGGGTACAGCTGGCGCGCGCCAAGGTGGGCGTCAAGAGCCGTGACGCAGTCGAGCCCCTGGCAACGGCGGCGGCCCGCTACCTGGACCACCCGCGCTTGTCGGCCGAGCTCCGAAAACAGGTAGAGACGGTCTTCGGGCTGGCCGCCGAGAGCCTCGAAACCTACGCCGAGTGGAAGCGTATCCGCCGGCTGCTCGACTTCACGGACATGGAGGCCAAGGCGCTGGAGCTGCTGGCGCGGCCGGATGTCTCCGAACGGCTCGCGGAGCGGGTCCACCTGGTGCTGGTCGACGAGTTCCAGGATACGAGCCCGCTTCAGCTTGCGCTGTTCTTGAGGCTGTCGGCGGTGGCGCGCGAGTCGATCTGGGTGGGCGATCCGAAGCAGGCGATCTACGGCTTTCGAGGCACCGACCCGGCGCTGATGCAGGACGTGTTGCGAGTGCTGGGCGAGCCCGGGGCGGCCGATCTCCAGAAGAAGTCGTACCGGTCGCGCCGGGGGCTCGTGGATCTGGTGTCGTGGTTGTTCGTCCCGGCCTTCGAGGGCGTGCTCGCGCCCGAGCAGGTGCGCCTGGAGGCCGAGCGAGGGCCGGAGCCCGAGCTGGGTCCCGATCTGCGCCACTGGCCCATCACCGCCTCGCGCGAGCGCAGCCCGAGGTCCACGGCCATCGCCGCGGGGATTGCGCGGCTGCTAGGACGCGGGGGTACCGCCCCCGTGCCGGTTCGGGACAAGGCGACCAAGGCGGCGCGGCCCGCGAGACCCTGTGATGTGGCGGTGCTCTGCCGCAAAGGCTCGCGCTGCGAGGCGATCGCAGGCGCGCTGGAGGCGCTCGGGATCCGCGCCGCCCGCGAGCGCACGGGGCTGCTCCAAACCCCGGAAGCGGCGCTGGTCCTGGCCTGCCTGCGCCGCCTCGCCGACCGGCGAGATACGCTGGCGACGGCCGAGATCGTTTCGCTGACCGAGGACGATCCGTCCCAAGAGCGCTGGCTGGCGGAGCGCCTGCTGTACCTGCAGACGGGGCAACCCTCCGAGGACTGGCGGAGGATGCATCCGGTGGTGGCGGCGCTGGAGCGGCTGTCGCCCGAGTTGGCCGTCCTGTCTCCAACTGAAGTGCTCGATCGAGTCCTCGACGCCGCGGACGCCTCGCGGCGGGTCGTCGCCTGGGGCCGGGCCCAGGCCAGGCTGGGCAACCTCGAGGCGCTGCGGGGACTGGCTGCCAAGTACGAGGAGAGCTGCGCCCGGCTGCACGCCGGGGCCTCCGTGGCCGGCCTGGTGCACTGGCTGGAGGAGCTCGCCGAATCCGAGCGCGACAAGCAGAGTCAGGGCGCAGGCCCGGACGCCGTACAGGTGCTGACGTTGCACGCCTCCAAGGGGCTCGAGTGGCCGATTGTCGTGCTGGCCGAAACGGACTGGCAGTGGGAAGCCGAGCCCTTCGGCGTCGAGACCGTCGGGCGCGACGGGCCCATCGACCTTCAAGACCCGCTGCAGGACCGGTGGGTGCGGTACTGGCCCTGGCCATTCGGCGATCTGGCAAAGGTCGAGGGCCTCGACGCGCGTCTGGCAGCGTTGCCGCAGACGGACGGCTGGGAGACGGCGGCCCACCGCGAAGCCGTGCGGCTGCTCTACGTCGCGATGACGCGCGCGCGGGACTCGCTGATCCTTCCGACGCTGGTGAAGAGCCGGCAGACCGAGCCCACGCATCCCTTCCTGGATCTGGTGCTGTCCCCGGACGGCCAGCCGCGGATGCGCCTGCCGATGGAGGAAGGGACGAGCGAGTTCAAGCTCGCCGAGGGCGGCGCGACGCTCTCGATATTCACTGAGTGTCCGACGGAGGCACCCTGGGCTGCGAGTGCCGCGGCCGAGGAGCCCCTCTGGTTCCGCCAAGGACTGCCGCCGGTGCCGCTGGGGCCGGCGCACTACGCGGTCAGCGCGCTGGAACTGCCGCCCGGGGAGGTCGTCGAGGCGGGGGAACCGATTCGCCTGGGAGAGCGCCTGGCCTGGCGCGGGAGTCCTCGCTGGGATCTGCTGGGAAACGCCATCCACGCGTGCCTGGGGACCGACGATCCGTCACGGCCGCGGGCCGAGCGGCTGACCCGGATGCGTTCGCTTTTGGCGAGTCACGCTCCGGAGACGCCCGATACTGTCTCGGCAGAGGGGCTCCTGGCGCGCAGCGAGGAACTGCGCGTCAAGCTCGTCGAGTTGCACGGACCCGGCCAGCACTTCTGGGAGTGGCCTGTCCGGCTGCGTCACGAGGACGTGTTCGCGAGCGGCTGGATCGACCTTGCGGTGAGGACTGCCGACGGCTGGGTGCTGGTAGACCACAAGTCGTTCCCGGGTGAGGAGGGCGAGTGGGCCGAGCGCGCGTCACATTACGCCGCGCAGCTTGCCGTTTACGCGCATGCGCTCGAGCACACCTCCGGCGAGCGCGTCATGACCTTCTACATCCATATGGTCCTGGGCGGGGCGCTGGTGCCGCTGGCACTGCCTTCCGGAGCGGATTTGACGCTCCTGGTAGGGCGCATTCTGACGCGGCAGGGCTAGTTGATCGGCCCGGCAGGCCGCTCGGGCTGGGGGCCGATCGTCGGCTCGCTCGCGGCGCTCGGGAGCTGCGAGTCTGCGGCGGGTGAGAGGAGCCTTGGCTTCTCGGGCTCGCGCTTTTTGCCGCACCATCCGCAGAAGTCGTGCGCCACGGGTAAACTGCACTCGCTGCATCTGGGAACTCGTTTGAGTCGTCTGCCCAGGCTGCTCAGGTAGGGACGGCGCTCGTCCTCGCTCTTGCGGCGCGACGGGTCGGACAGCGTTCGGTAGGCGCGGTAGGCAGGCAACCTCGCGAAGAGCGTGCGCTGGTGCCTGGCGACGCGCACGAAGGCATCGCGGATCTCCGAGATTCCCGCCTCCGGGTGGACGCCCAGGAGGGAGTAGAGGTCGGCGGGCGGCGCCATCAGCTCCAGCAGCGCAGTCGCCAGGAACGGGCGCTCGCAGCCGCCGCAAACGCGCTCGCGCATCCCCACGTCGCCCGCCTCCACGTCGGAGCCGCAATGCGGACAGGGCAGCGCGCCCACGTGGACCGCCGCTCCGCAGGCCTTGCACGACAGACGCATCAAGCCCTCTTCGAGGTTATCGGGGTAGACCATCGCCTTGCACGCCGGGCAATCGAACGAGGGCGTGTACGGGTGCAGCGAGGTCGTCATGATGTCGTAGCAAGTCTGGGAGAACCAGAACTCCTCCAGTTCCTTGACGCGGTTGGTGACGTAGGGAGAGCCCGAGAGGTACTCGCCCATGTTCTTGACGGAGAACCGCCGCGTGGCAAGCTCCTGCGCCTGGTTGAGGTACTCCTCGATGTCGACCTTGTCGTAGAGACTCTTGGCGCCCAGCGCCATCTTGATGAGGCTCTTGATCGCCGTGACGCGGTTCTGACAGCAGAGCAGCCCGGCCCGATCGGCCGTGACCTGGCTCTTGCGTTGCCAGGGAAGCAGGAACAGCATCACGAAGGCCCTCAGTCCCTCGCCGAGGAACGGGATGTTCTGCAGGATCTTGCTGTCGGTCACGAGCTTGATCATGCCGAGGTAGAAGAGGTGGTCGGCCTTGATGTGGCCCAGCTCGCGGCCGATGACGAACCGCAGCTCGGCCTCGTTCAAGTTCTCGATGAGGCCGCTGGTGAGGACGACGCCCCTGGATTTCTCGGAGCCGAACGCGGAGGCGCCCAGGCCGCCGTCATGCCGAATGAAGACGTCGGTCGGCTTCATGTCGAGGATGCGCTGGCAGGTGTCGGCGATCCGGCGGATGCGCGGGAACTGCTTCTTCGTCACCTGGATGGCGCTGCCCTCCAGCGTGCCTGCGATGAGCGGCTCGGACCAGTTCTCCTGGAGGAAACGGCTCACGGTCTTGAGCGGCCCGGCCTTGGAGAGCATCCGCATGGCATCTCGGTCGGGCGGGTACTGGAACTGCGCGAGCGTCAGGCGGCGCGGGAACCGCAGGATAGTGCGGTTGGTGAAGTTGGCGTACTTGAGGGTGTGGCCGCAGCCGGTGCAATGCCGGTCGAAGGCGCCAAAGGGGCGCGCGCAGGCAGGGCACTGGCGGGAGCCCGGGGCGCCGCAGGTCTCGCAGTCGATTCCGGTGGTGAAGGCTCCGCAGGCGGAGCAGGGTGTCGGAGCGCTCATGTCTTCCTCTTCTTGCGGGTGGTCGCCCTTGCGGTCTGGGGCGGCGCGGGCTCGATCCGGTAGTCCGATTTGCCGCCGGTCTTCTTCAGGAGGCGAACGCCTTCGATGCGCATCCCGCGATCGACGGCCTTGCACATGTCGTATATCGTCAGGCCCGCGACGGCCACCGCGTGCAGGGCCTCCATCTCGACGCCGGTCTTGGCGTCGGTCCGAACGACCGACCGCAGCCGGACGGTGTCGTCGCCCTCGAAAGCCAGTTCCACGTCGGCGAACGTGAGCGACAACGGGTGGCATAGCGGGATCGTCTGGCCCGTGCGCTTGGCCGCCATGATACCGGCAAGCCGCGCGACGGCGAACACGTCGCCTTTCGGCATCGCCCCCTCGCGGATGAGCGCCTGGGTCCGGGGCAGCATCTTCACGACGCCCTCGGCGACGGCCTCGCGGAGCGTCGGCGGCTTGCCGCTGACGTCTACCATTTTGGCGCGTCCGCGCCGATCCAGGTGGCTCAGGCCCATCGGTTGTGTCCGGCCGGCAGCCTCGTCCGAGGCGCGCCGGAGTGCCGGAGGTTAACAAGGATATTACCATCGTTTGACGCTTCCGGCAAACGTGATACGATGGGAAAAACCTAGATGAACAGCGCAACTTCGACATCTGGACCGGTCCGCGAGACGCTCGATTTTTTCGCTCTCACGCCGGACGAAATCCGCCAGGAGATCCGCGCGCTCGGAATGCCGGCCTATCGCGCCGAGCAGATCCTGGCATGGGTCTACAAGCGGTTCGTGGCGGACTTCGCCGAGATGAGCGACCTGTCGAAGGCCGACCGCGACGCGCTCTCCGCGAGGTTTCGCTTCTGCCTGCCGCGCGTCTCCAGGGTGAGCCGCTCCACCGACAAGCTCACCACGAAACTGTTGCTCGCGCTCGCCGACGAAGCGGCCGTCGAGGGCGTCGTGATGCACCATCCCAGGCGCCGCCCCACGCTCTGCGTCTCCATCCAGGTCGGCTGCGGCCAGGGCTGCCTGTTCTGCGCCACGGGCACCATGGGACTCGTCCGCGACCTGACGGCCTCGGAGATCCTCTCGGAGATCTGGCTATTGAGACGCCATATGGTTCGGGAGGACGCCGTCGACTTGGTCCCGACGCTCGTCTTCATGGGAATGGGCGAACCTCTCGACAACGAAGCGAACTTCGTCCGCGCGCTCGGCATCCTGAACGGGCAGGCCGGCTTCGGGCTGGGCAGCCGCAAGATCACGCTGAGCAC